>NZ_LKBH01000093.1:0-19425 GCF_001402935.1 Acidiplasma cupricumulans
ATATTATTGTATTTATTGCATATCAGGGATTTCACGTTTAAACCATTTCCTTTGAATAAATAATATTATTAATTCAAATTTTCTACGGATATATTTGTATTTAGGTTATTGCGTCAAATTATATATTCAGTAAATTTTTAACCAAAATGCTGCAGGAACGGGCGTTAACCATGATGAATATCAGGGATTACATTCACATAAAAATTTATTTGATTAAAAACGATTAAAAATTTAAACCATGATGAAATATTAAATTATGTCAAAAAATAATGAATCCAGCATCAAAACCACGCTTTCAGGTAAAAAAATCGTCCTTGCAACATCAGCCAGCATAAATATATACAGAATTCCAGATCTAATCAAGAATCTAAGGAACGAGGGTGCTGAGGTGTACTGCGGAATGAGCACAGCATCGGCTGAACTTATTAATCCAGATCTTCTGCAGTGGGCCTCAGGCCATGATGTAATAACCAGAATATCTGGAAATATAGAGCATATAACATTGTTCGATAAAAATACTGTTCTTGTAATAGCACCTGCCACATACAACACCATTGGAAAGATAGCCTCGGGGGTTGCAGATAATATCCCATCACTGTTTTATTCCTATGCAATGGGAAATAAAAATCCCGTTGTAATTGCGCCGGTGATAAATAAAACAATGTTAGAAAATCCGGTGAATAAGGAGAATATTAAAAAATTGAATGACCTTGGTGTGCATATGGTTGATTTTACACCATCAGATGACGACATAAAATTGTGGAGTGATAAGATTATAGATTATATATACCGCGCATTGTATGGTGATAAACTTAATGGAAAGAACATTATGCTTGTATGCGGTAAAAGCGAATCCGCTGTTGATCCTGAAAGGGTAATCACAAATAAGTCTGATACATTAACCGGGTACATGCTTGCCAGATACGCCTTCAGATTTGGTGCAGGAATTATTACATATATAGGAAACTCTGAATATAAATTACCGTCATATGTTCAGTTGATTGAAAAAACAGATATAAAGGATATAATAAGGGAGATAAACACCTTCCTCGGGGTTTATAATTATGATTATGTAATAATATCATCATCATTAAGCGATTTTGACGCTGTTGAGAACAAGACCAAGCTTGACAGTTCTGAACCCCAGACCCTATCATTGAAGCCAAGAAATAAGGAAAGGAATCTTATAAGGAAGCTTGATGCAGGTGTTACAATGGTATTATTTACAACGAAGAATGATAAAACATATAACAGCGAGGCTTTTGAAAAATCCGATCCAGATCTTGTTATTATGACCGGAACAGGTGCATTTACCTCAGGTGATGTTTCAGGTGATTACACATTTATATACGGTGAACATAAAGATGAGATAAAATCAATTACAAAAGAAGAACTTGCCATAAATATATATAATTACCTTGAAAATAAAATCAGGAGAAATCAAAAAATGGATTTTAAAATTTAAGTGTATTGTTTATAATTTCGGCAATTTTATCCGGCCTAATATACTGCGGTGTATGCCCTGCACCATCAATAATATATAATTTGCTGTTTTTTATCCTTTCATTCATCATTTTTCCGTATTTAATATCAAGTGTTTTATCCTCAGACCCCCAGATTATAACAGTATTGCAATTAATCTCCATAAGATCATTATCTGTAAGCTTTTCCGTAGAATTCTTATTTATTTCCATTATATTTATTAGTGCATTCTCATTTTTATAATTATGAGTTCTCACAATATTTTTAATTATATCCTTATACGTATCAGGATATTCCTCACTTAATGTCGGGGATATTCCTGCCGAGTCTATTAAAATTAAATTTTCCGGATTTTTTAAAATGGCAATTTTTAAGGCAATCCAGCCCCCATATGAATGACCAACAATTGAGAATTTATCATATTTTTGAGAATTTATGAATTCAATAATTGCATCTGCCATATTTTTAACTGTATACTGTATATCAGGTTTATCAGAGTGTCCGTGGCCAAGCAGATCAATATAGAATGGCATTATTTTTTTATTAATGTATTCATCTGTTTTTAGCCACACATTTCCAGTACTGCCAAATCCATGCAGGAAATATACTGGATATTCGCCGTCCCTGGTTAAATATGATATTTTACCAAATGTTGAATCAAAATACTTTCTTTCCATTTTTACTCCTTTGATCTTGCGGCAATTTTCATGGCCTCATCTATATTTTCAAGCTCCATGGCTATGTCAGATGCAGCATCATAAATATATGAAAGACTTGACTTAAACTCCTTTTTGTCCTTTTTGGTTTTAATTTCATCCATTATTTTATCAATTTTGTCCAGGGATTCCTTTGCAAGACTGAATGCTTCATCAATATCTGTTGATCTTAATATGTTTATTTTTCCATAAACAGCCTCAAAATAATTCTCCCAGTCACCTGAACTTTCTGTCATTTCTATAACCTTATTATAAATATCAAGCGCCTCCTTATAGCCGCCTTTTGTTGATGATAGGGCCTCAGCCTTGGCATTGTAGGCCATGGCTATTAACTGTCCCTCCTTTAATCCCTCAGCTATTTTTATTGCCTCTTCAAAATATTTAATTGCATCATCCCTTTTTCCTGAATCGAGATTTATATAGCCTATATTCATTAAATCCATAATTTTCATATCATCTTCGTTTAACTTATTATGTATATCAAGGGATTCCTGTGCATATTTTAATGGATTTTCTGTATTTTTAGGCTCCAGCGCAAAATATGCCTGTGATAATTTATAGCATATCTCTGCCTTTTCATCACTGGCATCTGTCATTCCATTGTACGCCTGTGTATAATATCTAACAGCATCCATGTATTTTTCCTTTCCCATGGCCTTATCCCCATTCTCTATTAATTCATCTAAATTTTCCATTAGTTACCACCATTATATTTATTTATTAACTCTTTTGCACTGGAATAACTTATGCTTTTATTCTTTATCATTTCATTAACAATATAATCAATATTTTTCTCTGTTGCACCGGCAGCAATGGCAACATTTCTAGCGTGCAGCTTCATATGCCCCTGCTGTATTCCCTCATCGGACAATGCCCTCAATGCTGCAAGATTCTGTGCCAGTCCAACAGAGGCCAGAACACATGCAAATTCCCTGGAATCCCTAACATTTAATATCCTTAAGAATAATGAGGCTTTTTTTGAGGTTTTTGTTGCGCCTCCAATGGTTCCAACAGCCACCGGTATTTTAATGGTTCCAACCAGATTACCATTTTCGTCCTTATAATAATCTGTTAATGGTTTATAACCATCCATGGATGCATAGGCGTGTGCATTTGCCTCCTGTGCCCTGAAATCATTCATTGTTGCAAGTAAAACAGCGTCAATGCCATTCATTATGCCCTTATTATGGGTTACCGCACGGTATATATCCGCTTTTGCCATATGAGATGCCATAATTATTCTATCAACTATTTCATCCCCACCAAGAAGATCCCTGCTAAACACTGCATGTGAATATGCAACCCTTTCTGTAGTAAGGTTACTCATAATTCTGAGGTTAATTTTGCCCCCTGTGATACTCTCTATATATGGTGCAATAAATTCAAGCATTGTATTTATTATATTTGCACCCATTGCATCCCTTACATCTATAATTAAATGCATTATTATATAATCATCCTGCATAAAAATTTTTATATCCCTGGCACCGGCATTCATTGAACTTAGTGTTTTTGATCTTGAGTTTGCCATTTCAAGTATCTCATTTTTATGGCTTAATATATTAATCACCGCAAGCCCCGGGTCCTTTAAGTTATAAATCTGTAATTCACCACGCATTACAGGATCTGAGGCAAATGCAGTAAATCCACCAAGGGGTCTGGCCATTCTTGCACCATTGGAGCATGCAGCAACCACTGAAGGCTCCTCAATGCTCATTGGTATTAAATAATCCCGTCCATTAATTCTGAAATTGGTTGCTATTCCCACGGGAAATCCTATTGTTGATATGGTATTTTCTATCATGTTTTGCAGGTCTTTAATGGAATCCTCATGGGATAAAACTTCTGTTTCCTCCTTGGAGAGCGATGAAAATTCAGAGACTATTCTAATTCTTTCCTCAACAGACATTTTGTGAAATCCATGAATCGCTGAATCCATAGAACTATATACTCATTCATATTAATAATTTTTTTATTGTTAATTTTAATATTTGTTTTTATTAAGCTCCTTCTGGAATTTTGGCACATCCTTAAAGTATACCTCAAGTATGAACGTGCCAACATAATTGCAGTCATCACATTTATAAACCGGCCCGCCAATGCCACCATTTATCCAGTTAACCTTCATGGAGCCGCACTGCGGGCATATTTTAACTATTTTAAAGTCATCTCTCATTATTTATAAATCATATAATCAATATTTAATATTATCCATTTGTATATCAGGATACATTGAAACTGTTTAATTTTTATTATATTAGAACATTTTTAATTGCATTAATTTAAATTTGATAATATAATTACTTATCAATGGCTAGAAATTTTTCAAAAAAGGAGATAAATTTCTCATTTTTAAAAAAATATGGTAATTTCTCGCTTCTTTCCTATTTAATAGAAAATAAAAGGGTTCAGGAAAATTTTGAAAACATTACAGAGGTCATACTAAATTCTGAAATTTCAGCAATTAATACAAAATTTGGCACACCCGCAAAATATGATGCAATAATAGCCCTAAAGCAGGGATATATAAGTGCAAAAAATGGGCTTTTAAGCGCCGCATTTGAAAACAGCAGGTTTTTTCTTGAAAGATTATCGTTGTTAAAAATCATTTCATGCATGGACATGGAATATAATCCATATGAGCAGGCCATTATTAACCGTGACTGGCATGTTTTAATAGATAACAAGTTCACAATATATAGCATCACACAGTTTACCGGCAGGCTTAACCATTATTTTGGCAAAAATTTTATGGCCAGGTCCAGCTCTATTTATTCAACCGGAATTCCACTATGCGGAATACATTCAAAGCATTTTAAAAATTATTCCTATCCAATTAATGAAATTGAAAAGGACTATGCCATTACAATAAACGAAAAGTGTGCAAAATGTGAAAAAAAGGCCACAAGATTTGTAATTTCACTTCCCAAGGCCGGTGCAATTATAGGCCTTCTTGGCTATTACACCGGTGCAGATACACGTGATTTGGGGAAAATATATGCTGATTATTCAAGGGTTCTTCACCCATATGGATTTTATAGCTACTCAGAGGAGAATGTATTTAATCTATGGTCTCTGGATATAATAAGGCTGGTTCATCTTATTAATAAGATAGTTTTTTAACCTTAAACCCTGATGTGGGAAGATCCCGATAACTGCAGGGAATGATGTCACACATTTTGTCCGTCAAAATATGTATGCCTTCTTATGGCCTTTCCATTCCTGAATGTGTATATATCTGCAAATTTTGTATATGAATCACTGCCGTCCTTTAATTTTCCATGGAATTCTCCCTCAACTATTACATATGGCTCACTGACAATTATATTATTTATTGTATGATGCCCCTCAGAAATTATCCTTGTATCCTCATAAAATTTCTTGAAATTTTCCATTCCACTTATTGGTGGATACCCTGGACGTTCGTATACAATATTCTCATCGAATATTGAAAATAACGTATCAAGGTCATTTGCATCAACCGCTGTATAGTATTTTTTTACAGTATTTTCAAGGTTTTCCATGCCTTATTAATTTATTAATCATTTAAAAACTTTTGTTCCCCCCAAACAATAAGATGGAAACAAAAACTTAATGAAATTATAAACGATTACAATTTAAATGTTAAAAAATAAAAGTCTAATCTCAATTGCAGACCTGGAGGATGATGATATAAATGCCATTTTTGAAAAGGCAGATTATATTTCCGGACATATGGATGAGGTTCTAAGGACATCTCCCATGAAATCCAAAATTCTTGCCACATTGTTCTATGAACCAAGCACAAGAACCCGGCTTTCCTTTGAGGCTTCCATGGAAAGACTTGGCGGCTCTGTTATTAGCATGGCAGATTCAAAGACATCATCATTTGCCAAGGGGGAAACGCTTGCGGACACGATAAGAATTGTTGAGTCATACTCTGATATCATAGTTATCAGGCATCCACTTGAGGGTGCGAGCCTCCTTGCATCTAAGTTTTCCTCAAAGCCAATAATCAATGCAGGTGATGGTTCAGGGGAGCATCCAACACAGACATTAATAGACCTTTACACTATTAGAAATGAGACCGGCGGCATAGATGATAGGGAAATTACAATTGTTGGTGATCTTAAATATGGAAGGACAGTTCACTCGCTTATACTTGCACTATCAAGGTATAACGTAAAAATTAATCTTGTATCGCCACCATCTCTTGCACTGCCCAACTATGTTTATAATGGCATAAAGGATAAACTAAACATAGAAACATATAATAATCTTGATGATGTAATATCAGGAACAGATGTTTTATATGTAACCAGAATACAGAAGGAACGTTTTGTTGATAAAAACGAATATTACAAGCTCATAGGTTCATATAAAATCACATTAAACGAGGTCAATAAAATGAAGAATGGATCCATTATTATGCATCCCCTTCCAAGGGTTGATGAAATTGACCCTGCCGTTGATTATACAAAAAATGCAAAGTATTTCCGGCAGGCTGCAAACGGCATACCGGTTAGAATGTCATTAATATCAATCATACTGGGTGATTAGAATGGAAAGAACCTTAAAAATTTCAAAAATTAAGGATGGAACGGTCATAGACCATATACCATCAGGAAAGGCTGTAAAGGTGTTAAATATATTAAAAATTTCTGAAAATACCTCTGTAAGCATTGGCATAAGGGTGCCCAGCAATATGATGGGTTTTAAAGACGTAATTAAAATTGAAAATAAATTTCTCGAAAAAATAGAACTGGATAAGATTTCATTGATAGCCCCAAGCGCCACAATTAGCATAATTAAGGATTATGATATAACTGAAAAATTTAAGGTCGATCTGCCAGAAAGCGTTATAGGAATAGTAAGATGCACAAATCAGAATTGCATTACAAACGCAGGTGAGCCTGTAAGTCCAGAGTTTAAGGTTATATCAGCAAATCCATTAGCCCTAAAATGCATATACTGCAAGAGGGAAATGTCCGAATCTGATGTAATAAACAGCCTGTAATATAAAATTATATGTATAAAATAAAAGTATAAATTTTTATAAAATCTTTATGGTTATGCAAATAACCAGTAATGTTCAAAAAATTGATGGCACAGTTGCAAACTGTTATTTAATAAAAGAAAAGGATATGGACATTCTCATAGATGCCGGAACAAAGTCTTCAGGAAAAAAAATTATAAGCTTTTTTGAAAAGATAAATGAAAGGCCGGATTATATACTTATTACTCACAGCCACATGGATCATATTGGTGGCCTTCTGGAACTTTACAACAAATTTAAACCGGTAATATATGTTCCAGGGCTTGAGCTTAAGGTTATTCAGGGAGCAGATAAACTTCATCCAGCAAATATGTTTCAGAAGATTATATATGCCATGTTTAAAACAGAGCCTGTAAATGATATTAAACCTGTATATGATATGAAAATTCCATTTATGGACTATTATGATACCCCGGGGCATACAATAGGGAGTGTGTCATATCTTTACAAGCCCGGCAATATACTATTCTCAGGCGATGCTGCCATAGAACGGCATGGTGGATTGATTGTGAATAAAAAATTTTCATGGAATTATGCAGATGCCATGGAATCACTTAATAAAATAAACAGAATTAATCCTGATATGGTATGTCCCGGCCACGGCAACCCTGTAGGAAATAAAAAATAAACAAATAAATAAAGCATATTGTAATTCATAAATACCTTGAAGGGATCAATTTACAGGAAAAGGTACATACTCGCATATTCGGAAAATGGTGATGAACTCGATAAATACCTGTTTTACTCCATGGGCATTAAAAGGAAATATAGATATAAAAATTATAGGATATACCTGGCCAACCAGTTCAACCGTAATAACGTGATTAAAAAGATAGAATACCATGGCGGCAGGGTAGAATATGTAAGTGGAACCATAAAAAAATGCAAGAAGATATTGGGCAGTGAAATCATAAAAACACTGAACTAAAAAATATATTTATTCAAGGGCATTTTTTTCCTTATCTGTTATTTCAAGTATTTTTATTATATCAGAAAACAGTTTCCTATCATGTTTTTTTATGAATTTATAAAACCATAGATATTTGGCCATCTCATTTGATGGCATATGGTTAACCAACGCAAGTTTTTCCAGAACTGTTTGTATGTTATATCTTTCAGTATTGCCCTTTCTTGAGCTCATATTTTTAATAAAGGCCGGAAAATTATATTTTACATAGTGTTCATTCCTTTCATTTGCCTCAAAGGATATACCACCCGCAATCTCCATGGAATAGCTGGAAAGCGAATAATCCCTTATTCTCATATTATAGTATATATCAGCCTGTGAAAGTATATCAAATATATTTTTAAGATCCTCAGGGTTTTTGTATTCCATGCCAGCATTTTCTGCAAGCCACTGCATGTAAAAACCTGGAAAATCAGTATCACCATTAATTGCATAAAGAGAATTAATTATATCATTATAATTTCCGGACTTAAATGTCTTTGAAACCACATAGTATATGGATTCCTGCTCATCCCTGTATGCATCCTCTGCATTATTTCCCCCGCGGTAAAGCTCCAGGTCATTCAGTGTTGCCCTCATATCGGGCTCATCCTTTTTTATAATTTCCATTAACTGTGAATCATTTATTTTAATATTCTCATTTGATGCTATATATTTCAGCCTCTCAAGGAGTTTCTGTATATAAATATGATAGTTTCTTTCGCTCCTTTTTTTATAAGGCGTTATTTCCATGCTAATTGATAGTGATATTATTTCCCTTGCACTGCTCTTTCTCTTGAATTCATAAAAATCATTCATTGTTAATATAACCGGATTCAATGTATTTTTAATAATTTCAAGCAGTTCAGAAATCCCACCGCTATCCCCGCCCTTTGCCGGGTCCCTGGATTCAAATATATTATCAGCCTCATCAATTAATATTATTCTGTCAGGATAATTTTGCTCATAATTAAATAAATCCCTGTATTCTGCGGCCATCAATGCCACTTTTTTCATGTTTTCCCTGTTCCTCTGATCTGATCCATTCATCTCTATTAATGGAAGGTTATAGCACCTTGAAATAACGCCTGCCAGAGTTGTTTTACCGACACCCTGGGTGCCATAAAGTATTAAAGCCTTTTTTGTCTCCTCATGTCTCATCCATGAATCCATCCAGCTTTTTATCTGATTCTTGATATCATCAGGAAGTATGATATCATCGAATTTTTCCGGGCGGTACTTATCGGGGAGTGGCATTAATGCACCTTTGAACCCCTTTCCACCTCCCTGTCCGGTGTTAAAAGTGATACGCCCTTATCATCCTCAACTGCAAGAAGCATTCCCTGGCTTTCAAGGCCCATAAATTTTGCCGGTTCAAGATTATTTATTATAACCAGCTGCTTTCCTATCATTTCCTCAGGTTTATAATATTCATATATGCTGGAAATTATCTGTTTTTTTTCATCCCCAAGGTCCACAATTATTTTTAAAAGGCTTCTTGATTTTTCCACCTTTTCACATTCAATTACCTTTCCAACCCTAAGGTCTATATTATGGAAGTAGTCTATTGATATTTTGTCCATATCCTGTATTTTAGAAATTAAATATAAAGTTATTCATTTTTCAGCGTTCTGGATAATTTAAATGGATTTAATTCCCTTATAAAATCAATAATAACCGATTTTTTTATTTCTCCCATTTTTATTGACAGGGAAAAAAATATGGCAATTGATATAATTGAAAATATTAAAAACAAAAATACACTGTAGGGCCTTACATAATATGCAACTAGGTATAAAAAGATAAACTGCACTGATGCAGGAATTATCTGCCTGAAAATTTTCATGTTTATTTTTGATTTTTCTATTTTAATAACATAAAATCTAAAAAGTACAGCCTCAATTATCATTGCAATAAATGTGGCAACAGCGGCACCAATAACGCCAAGTGAGAAAAATGTTATTCCAAATATGCTTTTTGGAATTAAAATAAAATCAAGGATAATATTTGAAGATATTGAAATTAAGGTTATTTTTCCAATGTTAATTGTTAGCCCCCTGACAATTAAACCGGATGTGTACGGTGAATTTATTACATTAAGATAATTCGCCAGTGACATAAATATTAAAAGTGTTGAATACGGAATAAGATTGGCGCTCCAAAGGTTTGCAACGAAAATTCTCAGTGCTATAAATATTATGACCAGTGGCAGGATAAACAGGGATATGGTTCTTTCAAATACTGATATATTATCATTAAAACCATTTTTTGTCTCCTCCCTTGTTAATAATGGTATGAAAAAAACACTCAATGCCATCGAGAATGTGATTATTGGCATCGTTATTCTCTGCAATGCCGCATAGGCCCCGGTTGCGGAGGCATGCCAGAAAAACTGTATAAGCACCTTGTCTATATTTCCGCTTATAGTTGCAATTATGGATGAGGCTGCAAGGGGCAGTGCCAGGGTTATGTATTTTTTTATTATTGTTTTTTCAGGTTTTTTAATATGCCAGGGCCTGCCCAAAAAATATGAAACAATAAAAAAGATAAAGTATGAAAAACTGTATATTATTGCAAATATAATTGCAGCACTTACATGCATAAATATGGAAATCCTGAATTTATACATCAACCCCATATAAATGAAGGCGGAGTTCCTGAATACAGCCTCAACAATCTGTGGCAGCATCATACGTGCAGCCTGCATTTTTGCATTAAAAGTTATGTAATAAAAATCCTTTAACCTGTTAAAGGCAAAATATGGTATTAAAATTAGAATTGAATAATATTCAACCGGGCTCTGAAAACCCCTGTGAAGCACATCAATCCATACATATAGTGCAGCAAGTATTATTAGCACTGTTCCAAATGTTGTTATGAATTTCAATGTCAGGAATGAACCATTGTATTTTGCCCTGTCCGGATCATTCATGGACATAAACCGCAGATGGGCAGAATTAAATCCTAGATCCGAAAAAATACTTAAAACTCCAATGAATGCCAGTGAAAAACTTAGAAAACCCCACTGCTGAAGACCTATAAACCTGATTATAAAAAAAAGACCTATGTATCCAAATAGCGAATTTATAATCTGGCCTTCCAGTATCAGCGGGGACTTTTTTGCAATCAACGTTACGGTATTAGAATTCAGTAAGTTAAAGTTTATGGTTAAATTTTATTTATCAATTCTATTAAAGCACTTTCATACTTTTCTGCTATTTTTCCATCCGAATTAAGGTATTCCCTTGAAAATACTGATGGCTTCGGCATAAGAATTCTGGTTTTTCCATCATTTTCTATTAAAACAAGCTTGCATGGTATAAAAGCGCCTATGTCAATTGAATCCCTTATCAACTCCACTGCAGCTGGTGGAAAGCAAACGTCCAGTATATAATATGGGTTTAATTTTTCCTTCATTTTAGAAAAAATCTCCTTAACATCTATATATGACATTATTACCCAGTTGTTTTCCTTTAAAATTTTATGCAGCTCTCCAAATACCTGTTCAGCATTTTTATCCACTGTTCTTTCATATGAATACATAAATTGAAATTATAGGATGATATTTAAATCATTATTTTATTACATAATATTTATTTATTTCTTTTCGTCATCCGATATCATATATTGAATCTTTTTGCCCTGTTTTATATATTTATATAATGATGACCCTGTATCACTGTTTATTCTTAGTTTTATCATTCCCTTGGATGATGATCTTGCCTGCATTATTAATATGCCGTCAACATAGATTTTGACAGGTTTATTTCTTGATCCAATATCAATGAATATTGTTTTATTTTTAATTTCAAAAACCGCATCCTGCAATACATTTACGTCCTCATCAAGGGTATCAACATCAAGCTTTACCCCAAATATATTTTCAAAATTCGATATTGTTTCACCCTTCTTTCCTATTAACTTTGGTATTAATGTGTCCGGAATTTTTATGATTGCACGGTTATCAGAAATTAGGTCAACAGAAACCTTCTCAGTGTTAAGGAATTTTGATATTTCATCCTTTATTTTTCCTGCAGCAAGAGAATAAAGCGGATTTTTGCCCTGAACCTCGCCAACCGGAACAACCACAACCTGATCCCCGAATGTGTATATCTCACTTACCGGTTTATTCTTCATGAAGTCCTTAATAACTATGACAGGCCTGGCCAGATCCTCCTGATTAAGCCCATATGGCACCTTTACAACATATTCAGTGGTTAATACCTGTGATATCTTACCGCTTTCTATAAAGAGTATTGTATCTATAACCTGTGGTATTAAGCCCAGCTCGATTCTGCCTATAAATCTCTGAATTGCATCGGTGGCCTTTGTTGCATGCACAACGCCTATCATTCCCACCCCTGCAAGCCTTAAATCTGCAAAAACCTTAAAATCTGATGTTACCCTCATTTCATCAAATACTGTGTAATCCTCCCTTACTAGTAATAATATGTCACCGGTTTTTTCCATATCCCCCTCAAGGCTTGTATACTGTGTTATTTTATCACATACCTGCAAATCCCTTGGTTTTTCCATTGTTTTAACGATCTTTTTCTTTGATGCATAAAATTCAGCAAGTGCAGTTACAAAGGTACTCTTGCCTGCACCCGGGGAACCGGCAACAAGAATTCCGTTTGCCCTGTTTTCCAGCCTTTCATATAATTTTTTATCTATATTATAATCACTTATTGTTGTTTTTTTAACCGGCCTGACCGCTGTTATTTCAAGTGAATCTGAAAACGGGGGCCGTGTTATGACAATTCTTATGTTTTTTAGCTGTATAACAGTGGCACCGAACATATCCATTTCTATAAATGATTCATCCTCGAATTTACCCCTTTTAACAATATCACTTGCAATGCTTTCCAGCTCCTCCTTTGTTACAATGTAACTTAATTCCTCAAGTACAATGCTTCCAGGATACCCATTTTTTAACAATGGCTTCATATTCGCCTTCAAATGAACAGATGTTGTATTCTCCTCAAAAAATTCCTCTATTGTCTTAAATTCCTTTTCAAGTGATTTAAGGTATTCAACATTAATACCCTTAATTATTGCAATATCCCTCTGTATGTTGTCCCCGGTTACAAGGGTGGCGTTATATTCAAGCGCCACATCCCTTATTATATTATCAATTTCCCCACTGTGAGCCCTTCTAATCTGCCAGTCCTGTGGCCTTTTTCCATATATTTCTATGTAAATTTTTCCAGCATTTTCAAGCTCCCTCAACCTTTTTAGCTCCTCGAGGGCAGCGAATCCTATGGACCTCCCCTCATTTGCCTGATGCTCAACCTCAGCAAGCATGGCCTCGGGAAGTATTACCCTAGAACCCTCATGATCCTTAATGAAGGAGGTAAACCGACCGTCAATAATAACCGATGTATCAGGTACGTAATCCACATACTTTAATGGTATATTATTATTTAAATAATTTCCCATAATAATAAAAAATCATGTTATTATAATTTCATAATTTTTTAATATCATCAGGATATATTGATACAATGCAGGGCACCGGAATTAGTTACAGCGAATATCTGGTTTTAAAATATTTAAAGGAAAATGGAGAAAAATCAGAATATGAAATTATTATAGATGGTCTTGATCAGAGAAATATATCAAGCGCAATATCCTATCTTATTGCCAAAAATCTTATAAAAAGTACGGAGAGAAAAAAAACAACCTACATTGTAACAGACGAGGCAATGGGATATCTAAAAGATGGTTTTCCTGAGGAAAAATTGTATAAATACCTAAAAAATGCTGGAAGGGCAAAATTAAGCGATATTAAAACCATGTTTAAGGATTGTTTTGGAATTGCATTATCAAATCTGGCAAAATATGGAATAAAACCTGTAAATGGTGAGCTAATATACAGGGATACCAGATTATTGGATTATGTTGAAGACCTTAAAAAGGGAATAAATGAAATAATTTCAGGCAGCGTTCCTGATGCAGGTATCATAGATTTTTTAAAAAAACGAAATCTTATAAGGGAAAAAACAAACATTGATAGAATAATAAGCATTAATGAAAATGGCTTAAAGGTTCTTTCAGGTTACACAGGCAATCAGTATTCAGGCCAGCTGACATCCGAAATGATAACATCTGGAAGTTATAAAAATATTGTTTTCAGGCCATATGATTTGAATATGAGGCCGGAGGAAGCCTCAGGTGGGGGCCTTCACCCTCTTACACAGCTAATAAGAAACATAAGAAGGATATTTACAGAAATGGGATTCACAGAAATGCATGGACATTTTATAGAATACACAGCATGGAATATGGACATGCTTTTTATACCCCAGGATCACCCTGCCCGTGACCTTCAGGATACATTTTACCTTGATTCAGACAGATTACCGGAATTTGAAAATCCTGAAATAATTGACCTGGTGAAAAATGTCCATGAAAATGGCTATAAAAGTTATTCTGGCTGGAATTATAAATGGTCTGAGGAAGAGGGCAAAAAAATTATTATGAGAACCCACACAACAGTAAATACAATAAGATACCTGTATAATAATAGAAACCCACCACAGTATATATTTTCAATAGAAAAGGTATTCAGGCATGAAAGTGTTGACTGGAAGCACCTTTCTGAGCTTTATCAAATAGAGGGTGCAGTTTATGCCAGGGATGCCAACCTGTCAACATTAAAATGGCTTTTAAGGGAATTCTACTCAAGGCTTGGTTTTAATAAAATAAGGCTTATTCCATCATATTATCCATACACAGAACCCAGCATGGATGTTGTTGTTGAAATAAACGGAAAGGAGGTTGAGCTTGGTGGATCGGGCATATTCAGGCCCGAGGTCACAGGGCCAATAGGCTTAAAATATCCAGTTCTGGCCTTTGGTCTTGGGCTTGAAAGGCTGGCAATGATTTACTATGGCCTGACAGATATACGCGATATATATAACAGTGATATAGAATGGTTAAAAAATTATAAAATAAGATTATACTAATTATTTTAAGAGGCATTTTTTAATTTGTCTGATTCCTTTTTGTTTTTTGGAAGCAATGGCAGGAGTATAACGGAAATTATTGCAAATATAAGCATGTATATAAATGAGGTAAACAGTGTCACCTTAAGGAACAGAAGCAGGGTTACTATGGCTATACCAACTGACCCGCCAACTATGTTTCCAAAACTCCATATAAGCGCATTTGACTCTGTTGAGAATTCCGATGGTATTACCTGTGCAACGTATCCAAGGAGCACCGGGAAGCCACTGAATGCAGCAAATACATATAATAGATAAACCACTGTTAGCAGGGCAAATGTATGAACAATTAAAAAAATGCCAAAAAATATTGTTGATAAAATTGTGGTTAGTGCCACAGTGAATCTTCCACCGCGTTTTCTTACCATTGACCCAAAATATGGCTGGCCGGCAACTGCACTTAAAAAGCTTATTGAAACAACATCACCCATTAATATTTTCGAATTAAGGACATCATCCAAATAGTCTGGGACAAATGTAACAGTACCCATCATAAATATTGACCTTATAAATACTATTAACGTAAGGGCAATTAAGAATTTTTTATAATCACCGAGTTTTGGTTTTTCCCTGGTGATTTTGGTGACCTTTCCCTCATCAATTTTATATTTGCTTCTTCTGAAAAAGCTAAGGCCTGCCAGTATAATAAAGGCTGAGGCAAATGTATAGACGCCTATTATATAAAGTCCATTTACCTTACCAAAGAAATCAATTGAATATACAAGTATAAACGGTATCACTGCCCTGCCTATGCTTCCAAAGGAACCATTATAACCCATTGCTGTTGGTGACCTTTTTTTCCCATATGTGAATGAAAGTATTGATGCGCCTATCGGATGATAAAATGCCTGTCCTATGCCAAGAAGAACGGCTGCAATAAGTATGGTATAATCAATTATGTTATGGCTTACTATAAAGGAAACACCAAAGAGCATTACCGATGTTGCCTCAATAAAAATGCCTGTGAATATAAGGAAACCATCATGATCAATCCTGTCAGCAAGCCTGCCTATTGGTGAACCCAGGAACCCTGAAATTAAATTATATACAATTGCCATTGCACCTAGTAATGGAACGCTGACCCCAGGAATTAACTTATAATACGCTATTAAAGTTGGAAATAACAGGAAATTACCATCGTTTGTAAAATGACCAAGGGATGTAAATATTAAAGATCTTAAATCCTCCTTCATGGATAAGTAATTTATCTATATTATTTAAACTATTTGATTGATAAAAAGTTTATTCATAAATTATTTGAAATAATCCTCTATATTCTTTTTCTGTTTTGGTTTTTCCTCCCTGACCTCAGTGAAATTATCAGTTAGCTTGGCCTGCGGATCCTTAAATATTTTTATCTCCTTATCCAGACTCTCAAGAACCCTGTTAAGTGTTTCCTGCAACCTCTTGGAGTAATATTCATAATCCGGCCTGTAATTGAATGGCATTCCGTCAATAAACGGTTCAACCTCCTGCGGTGTCTTTTTGGAATTTGTGACAATCCATGAAACCTTCATTCCCGGAATAAATGTTTCCCCACGTTCAATCATTTTTCTGGCAGCATTTACATTTGCCATTGAATCTGCATTCTTATATGTGGAGAATTCCTTTACGCTTCTGGATATTACAAGCTTTTCAATATCAACATCGCCGTTTGAAACCTTTTTAATTAAATCCTCAGCATATTTTTTTGCCCCATCAATGTTACGGTCAAGAACAAGCTCAAATACATTATTTAATGCCTCGCTCTGGAGATCAAATGAATCGGTTCTCCTTGTTTCATATCCCCTGACAAGTATTTCGCCCCTTTTATCCTCAGGGTATACAATTTTCCCTGCATATCTTTTTTTTGCCCCATGTGAAAATAATGGGTCCATAATTTTTTCAAATTCCAGTGTAAGATTATTTTCCTTAGAGATGCTTGAACTTAAATCATTTCCAAATTTAACTGCCTCATCAAGTGTTTTTTTGCCAGACTCAATAAAAATGGAATCTGTATCGCCATATATTACCCTTAACTTTTTATTTTCTAGTTCTTTTATTATTGTCGTTATTGTATCTCGGGCAAATGCGGTGATGGCACTGCTGATCTCCCTGTTAGTAAATCTGTAAAATGACGTACCCAGAACGCCATAGAATGTATTCATAAGAACCTTTATTGCAGCCTGCAATCCATCAAGGTATTCATAATTCTCCTTATCGGTTTTCATCTGTTTTTTTACAGAGTCTCGATCCTTCATTAATTCTTCCAGTATTTGAGGAATCAGCCCTTTTTTAACCTCTGGGGAAAGAAATCTGGCACCGTTCGGTGCAACAATTGTACCCTCAGGGCTTAATGTTGTAAAACAAATATTGTACTTTATTATCATTGATGGGTACATGCTTTTAAAGTCCAGAACAACAACCATATCATATAAACCCGGCTCTATGCTGTGAACATATCCACCCTCGTAGGTTTCATTTGAGGCTGATCTTGCGCTCATTGGAACAGCAATATTTAACCTGTCTGCTCTCCTAATTAAAATTGAATCCACATAGGTACTGGTGCCGCCGTTTGTAACATCATCCAGTGGAAGCATTGATACCGTGGACATGTATAAATTCCTGTCGAGTATCCTTATTTTTCTGTAGATTTCCAGTGCAAGGTAGGCATCCTTAATGCAGTATTTTATTACATCATCCTTCCGGTTCTTCCATTCATCCTCTATATTTAATCTGTCAACGTTTTCCTTGCCCTCATTTAAAAGATAATTTGCAACATAGTTTAGGCTTTCATGCTTTGGCTTTAAAACCTTTTTTACCTCCCACCATGCATCATCAACAACCCTGCCATGGAGCCTCCAGAACTGGTTCATTATTCTTCTTGGTGGAAGAAAATCACGGCCGATATTGAAGCTTAAATGATGCTCCCTCATCCTCTCTTCAAGTAAGGGCAGGTCATAGCCATCTATATTGTATCCGGTTATTATATCTGGGTCCTCATCCTGTATCAGTTTATTAAAATTCCTTAATATGGATTCCTCATCAGATGATATGGAGCCCTGCCTTATGGACCCATTAAAATATATTGCATAACCAATGACATATATTTCCTTGGATTTTATTGAATTCTCAATATCAAATGATAATATCTTAAGATCGGGATTAAATGGTTCTGCATTTTTTATTTCATTTATTTTTATAACATAATCTGTCGTATAATTATTTTTTTCATCGTCTAATTCTTCCCCATCTATTTCTACTGATGGACCCAGATCAAAATCATAAAGAAACCTGTGATGGAAGGGTATATCTGCAGCAAGAGCCTCACAGCTGCATATTTTTCTCATTTCAGGTACCTTCCAGGGAGATTTTATGTATATTTTTTTTACATTCTGGTTCCGGCCATCAAGAAACAATGTTTTATCCTGCATATCCAGAAACTCAGGATTCTCCTTAATTTTTTTAATGCATTCATCATCTGGGTTAACATAATAGAAATATGGCTTAAATCCAAAATATAAGGCGGTTACAGATTTTCCATCAGCAGTTCTTCCATACAATTCCACTGTAACATCGCTCTGCCTGTATGAGGCGGTTATTAAACGCATTTTTAAATTCATTTATTTCATATTCATATTTAAAATAAATAGTTTATTATATTGGGTCTTCATCAGTATTCGCAAGTTCCCTTATTCTGTTTATCCCGTCAAGGCAATTTGTTATTATATTATAAACTGTTTCCGGGACATCATCCTTCCAGTCCAGTCCCTTGATCATCTTCTCCCTTATTCTGGTTCCAGACCATGATTTTCTGTTAAGCAGGGGAAGACTCCTGACCTCGTATTTTTTCTCATAAAACAATCTTTTAACCAATGGATTATTTGTATAAACCCTTGAAAATGGCGGTGTTAATGATTCAACATGGGCAACCCACATTGGATTGGAGTTTACATCCTCTATTGGTACAATATAGAAATTTTTTATGTTGTTTGCCTCCAGTGTATTTGATATCATTAAGTATCTTTCACCTGCTGTAAATGGATTTGTAAGTGTATGTGAGAACTGTGCGCTCCCGATACCTATGATAACATGATCATTATCCTTAAGTATTGTTTTTATGATTTCCAAATGCCCCTTATGAAATGGCTGAAATCTTCCAATAATAAAGGCTGTCATTTAAACATTATGATAAATATATAAATAAAATTTCCCACTTATTTCCCATAAAAAATATGTGGTTTAATAAATATAAATTAT
>NZ_LKBH01000094.1:0-3148 GCF_001402935.1 Acidiplasma cupricumulans
TATATAAATAATAATATTTTTTATTCTTTTCTTTTTATGGTAATTGGTATAACATTGTTATTAAATTCACACATTGCAATTTCAATGGGATCAATGATGTCAGGGGAAATATCTATAATCACAGGTGCACCCATTGCAATTTGCAATGCCCTGGCACCAATTATTCTCGCCTTTTCAAATTTTGTCAACATCATAAAAATCATTTAAAGCATAAACTGTATTAAATAATATTACATAAATGTTTCGAATATTATGATAAATATATATTATTTTTATAAATTAATTGTTAATAACCTCGCCAAAATCAAGTTTTGTAAATGGTGGATTCTGTTTTTTTATTGCAAATTCATCTATTGAAAGTAATTTTTCAAATGTACTGCCCTCTATTTTCACTGTATTATTTATCATTGACCAAACCTCAGAGGCACCCGTTGGGACATATGGATAAATCATTAATATGAGGTACTGTGCGATCTTTAATGATGTATAAAGTATATCATTGCATTCCTCCTTATTCTCTTTTATTATCTTCCATGGCTGCGCGTTATTAAAATACTGATTTGCGGATATAACCAGTTCAAGCCATATTTGAAGGCCCCTCTTTATATGTATTTCATATAACTCCTGGCTGTACTGATCAAATTTTTCCTTAAACATATCAAGGATTTTTTTATTTTCCCCGGATAACTTTTCAGGTTTATGTATGCTTAACTTATTTTTATCAATAAAGCTTATAAGCCTGTAAATATAATTGCCAAACTTGTCCACCAGTTCCGAATTAACCTTGTCCTGAAATTCCCTCATGGAAAAATCAGAATCCCCTGTTTCAGGGAGTATTGATGCCATATAATATCTTAATGAGTTTTTATCCGCTATCTTTAAAATTTCATTTACAGTAAAACCTATGCCCCTGCTTTTAGAAAACTGTTCACCCTGGAATCTGAGATACTCATTTGCCGGAACATTATAAGGTAGATTATAATCTCCATGGGCTATTAGCATTGCAGGCCAGATAATTGTATGAAATGGTATGTTATCCTTGCCAATAAAATAATATGATTTTATATTCTTATCAAGCCAGAATGATTTCCAGTATTCAGGGTTGCCAATTTCCGTGGAATATTCCCTTGCACCTGTGATATAGCCTATTAAAGCCTCAAACCAGACATATATTTTTTTATGTTCATAACCATTTATTGGTATTGGGACACCCCAGTCAAGATCCCTTGTAATTGCCCGTGGCTTGAGACCATCACTTACAAAATTCTTTGTATATTTTAACACATTTGGTTTCCAAAAATCCTTGGTACCAAGGTATTCAAGAAGTGAGTCCTGAAGTTTATTTAGCATTAAAAAATAATGCTCTGTTTCCCTGAATTCTGGCCTTTCCCCACCAATTTTGCACACAGGATCAATAAGTTCTATTGGGTCAAGTGTACGTCCACAGTTATCACACTGGTCGCCCCTGGCCTCCTTATAACCACAGTATGGGCATGTTCCCTCTATATACCTGTCCGGCATAAACCTATTTGATTTTCTGCAGTATGGTGATACCATATATCTTTTTTCAAGAAATCCCTTCTCCAGAAGGTTCATAAAAAATTCATCAACGTCCTTAACATGTTCAGCGTCTGTTGTTCTTGTAAATTTATCGAAGATAATATCAACATTTCTGAATGTTTCCATATGTTCTGAATGATATTTATCTGCTATTTCCTGTGGTCTTTTATTATTTTTTTCGGCTGTTATTGTAATGGGAGTGCCGTATTCATCACTGCCAGATATGAACATTACCTCTGTACCCGATAACCTGCTGAAACGTACAAATATATCCGCACCAAGATATGCACCTGCCAGATGTCCGAGATGCAGTGGCCCGTTGGCATAGGGTAATGCACAGTTAACCATAATTTTTTGTTCATTCATTGCAACTATATAATAAAATGAAATTTAACTTTTTATTAATAAAAAATGCAGCGTATTTATATTTTTAAAAAATTTATGTGCATGAATTATATTTTTCCTGACCTAGCAAAGCTCATTTTTGCAAGATTTCTTGATACGTTTTTATAGTATGTATTTCCATTTAATATCTGTTTATAAAAATCAATGGCAATATCATAATCATGTATGTTAACAGGCTTTGGGACTCCATCCTTACCGCCCAGACAGAATGAGAACTTAACAGGATCTGTAAATGAGGGTTTATCGCCATATACAAGTTCAGCAAGATATGACAGAGCCCTAATGGTGGATTTATCCACCCCTTTTATGTTTATTAGTTCTCCAAAGTTATCAGGATTGTATTCATAAAGCATCTTCATTTTTTCCCAGTTTATCTTAAAATTTAAATCAAGAACGGGGCGTGATTCCATGTAATTATCAAGTGTTCTCTGTCTCATATAGTTAACTGGATTCTCCTTAATCAATGAAATAATATCCTTCCTATTCTGCTCACTTTTTGACGTTGAAAGATCAAGTATGTTTGAATTTTCAAAACCGGCAATTCCATTCCTTTTATCGCTGTAAAAATCGATATTATTTTTAATCCAGTGATAGCGCCTGGCCAGACCAATTTTTTGATTCATGCCCTGGTTAATAACAGCATAATTGCCATTATAATCCAGAATAATAAACTGCATGTAAAGATCAAATCCATCCTGAAGAACCTTATTGTCTATTTTTCCAATAATCCTTGAATCCTCACGGATCTTAGATAAAATGCCTGATTTAATATTCCCATCCTGTTCAAGTTTATCAAATTCCTCTCTAATAGAGTTTAGATGCCTGCCCTTCCCTCCCAGGATTTTAACCTCATCCTTTTTATTTAGATATTCCTTAAGTGCACTCAGCGTTGCAGTGGTTGTACCACTCGAATTCCAGTCAAAGCCTATGGCAAGTGAAAGTGAGTGAAACCAGAATGGATCGGCAAGTTTTTCAAGGAAAAAATCTGTGCTATAATTTTCTATCATAATATCTGATATTATGCCACCAAGCTCAACCATTCTTTTATAAAGGTATTCAGGCGGGTGGCCATAGTGAAGCGGCATTATTGAGCTACCATTATTTCTCATTATAGATAAATATGAATATTAACAATATATTATTTTCCATAGCGATTTATAAAAGTTTTTGAAAGGTTTATTTA
>NZ_LKBH01000095.1:0-3065 GCF_001402935.1 Acidiplasma cupricumulans
TATATAAACAATAATTAAACTGATTATGAACAAAGGTAATAATGCAGTTCCAGAGCCTGAAAGAAGGGCCTTTCTTAAAGGTGCCGGTCTCTCAGTGGCCGCGCTTCTTGTTGGTGGGCTTTCCTTTGAGAGATATGTTGTTCCAAAGGACCGTGGAATTCCTGTGATGGATAATTATCCACTTGCCATACTCGAGGACCCGCAGGGAAATCCAATTACGGTTGCGGATGTTGAACAGTACGCCGTGTCTTCCACGGCAACCAGTGCAAATATTTTGGTTTTTAATTATCCACTTCAGGATGAGCCGACATTTCTGATAGCCATTAAGGGTGTTAAAATAACAACACCTGAGGATAGCATAGTGCCCACAAGCGGTTTTGCCCCAGTGTCCCCATCCTCAAAGGCTCCAATGACAGGGGTTATTTATGATCCTTTTAATGATATATCTATAATAGCATTAAGTGGGATATGCCAGCACCTTGGGTGTGTGCCACCATTTCTTGATTATCATCCAGGGAAAAGCATACCATTTGAGGCCCAGCTTGTTGGATATAAGACCAACGGCACTGGTGTTTTTGAGTGGCCAACCAATGGCCTTATATATTGCAAATGCCATGGAAGCCAGTACAACCCTGTATGGGGTGGCAGCAATTTATATAACAATGGAGCAGCACCAAGTCCGGCAAACCACTCATTACCGCAGATAATGCTTGCCACAAATAACAGCCCTGATTCTTCTCTTGACGACCCTTCTACATTTACCGGTAGTTATATTTTTGCCTACGGTATAAATTCCAAAAATGCTGTGATAAGGACACACCTGCAGTATCCCGGAGGCCAGACCTATGGCCCGCAGGTTAAAAAGGAAAACCTAACAGGCGGAACCGCAATACCAACGTCAACACAATCAATTCCCAGCACAATTTATACATACAAGGATACACCTTCAAATATTGAGACCGGTGCTCCAAGCAGCTTTGATGTAAATCAGGTAAATGGCTCTGTGGTTTTATATAAAACAGTGGTTGTAAGCAATTCCGGACCATGGAAGGGTAATTTCCACAGGCTTCCATAAAGGGTGAGTAAAAAATGGAAAAAGCTGAATATGAAAAAAATGAGTATGATTTAACGAAAATAATGGAAGAAGAAAAAGATCTGCCGGAAGGTACATATAAAATAGGATTCAGGTCAGTTACAACCAAAGGTTACAGAATAGATGAGTGGACTGGTGCATGGGTTGCAACGGCTTTAATATATCAGATAGTAACAGGAATTATTATATTCTTTTATTACAGCCAGGTTGACCCCTACAGGGCAACAGAATACATAATAGATGATGTTCCGTTTGGCCATATTATATTAACATCACATCTGTACATGGCATATGCAATGATCGGCCTTGTGTATTTCCATATGATGAGGCAGTGGCTTGTCGGGTCATACCGTGGAAAATGGAGATGGCTTCAGTGGATTCTCGGTGTCGTTTTATTTTTGCTCACAATACTTACTGCCATACTCGGTTATATGCTGGCAAACACTGCAATAGCAATGGCAGCCCTGCATATAGGATTGCTGTTCATGCAGAGAAGTGTTCTTGGCAGAATACTCCCTGGTGCATTTATAAACTGGCTTGAGGGAATACTTGTTGGTAATTATACAACCACAGCCACATTCTCACATCTATTGGCATTACACGTTGCAGTTTTTTCCACGCTAATGCTTGCAATATTCGCGGTGCATTTCATGCTCTTTGAAAGGTCCGGCCTTGCAAATGACGATAAAACAGAAAAGGGAAAAATGATACCATGGTACCCAACAAATCTTTTATATGCAGTATTCTCTGCAATAATAATCATAGGTGTAATCATAATATTCGCAGCTGCATTCCCGCAGAAACTAACGCTTGGATATGGTTCACTGGCATACGGCACCTTCCCTGTGCCTGACTGGTACATTACACCTGTATATAAGCTAATGGATGTCGCAGGTTACGGGCTAAGCACCGGTGGTGTACCATTAATTATTGGCATACTAATATTCATACTGATAATACCATTCATAGACAGGTACCATAAAAAAGGTGTCCTTGAAAGGCCATGGATAACAGCATTCGGTGTCTATTTAGTTTTAGGACTTGCAGTTATGACAATATGGGGATACTCACAGCCAGGTCTTACCCAGACAAGGCTTCTAACAGAATACCTGTGGTGGTCACTAACATTGATTTCATTCCTGCCAGTATACGCCATGAGATTTGCAAAGAAGGACGGTGATGCAAATGCAAACTAAGAACATAATTTATTTAATTGGTGTAATCCAGCTTGTGGTCGTTGATCCTCTAATGTGGTATTTCACGCAGGTGAAGCCATACGCATATGAGAGGTACTGGGCCATAACGCTGGTAATAAATTTATTTTTGTTCGCTGCCATAATATTTATGATAATGCAGAGAACCATAAAGGAGAGGGTGTAAAATGGATAAAAAATCATTATATTTATATTATTATGCGATGATTGCCTACTGGATTGGAAGTGTGCCATTTGTGCTTTATGCTATACTCATAAAGCCTGTGGGAAAACTTTACCATGAGCAGCCTTACACCATGATATCGCCCGTATTTGGCAATTTCGGTGTATATGAGGAGGGACTTCTGGTAATAGCCCTGGTATTCATCTTCATATCCATTATACTTCTGGGTATATCCATAGCCCATAATAAATCAACCAATGGAAAGATATCAAGAAGGACAATTATAACGCCGATACTGCTTTACATATTTACCTTTGCGGCTTTAGGGGGTGCAATATTATGACGGAATCACCAATGGAATGGTTTAAAAAGATGAAAAAGAGATCAAAATACCTGATGTACACTGGGATAGTATTTCTTATAATTTCAATTCCGACATTTCTGGACTATGACATGTTCCCAAGAATCAATGCCAATGATGGCCCTCATCAGATTGGCAGCTGGGTATCCTTCTTCTTTACCTTTGTGGGCTTTATACTCCTAATACTTGCCTTTGGTGAGGAGGATTTATAATCCAAAAAAATTTTTATTTAAA
>NZ_LKBH01000096.1:0-3121 GCF_001402935.1 Acidiplasma cupricumulans
TTATCAATATATTATATTCCATTTATAATTATTGCAGTGATAGGTTTAATATTTTCATTTAAAATTAGATTAAATAAGAAATTTGCATTATCATCATTTTCAGGATTTTTGCATTCAATAACAAGAAATATGCTTGCAGCATATTTTGTATTTTTATTGTATTCATTAAATTACACACCATTAATCATAGGTTTGCTTGTTTTAATATATCCTATATTTTTCACTTTTACATCCTTTGTTTCCGGAAAATTGCATGATAAATACGGATTAAAAATAGCATCTATTGGATTTTTATCAATGAGCTTATTCTCATTATTATTATTTTTTAATTTTATAATTCCTGAAATATTTCTTGGAACTTCCACAGGAATTGCAACAACATCAAATACCGCATATACAATGAATTCCTTAAATAAAAATGACAGAATAACAGGATCAGGAATAAGGTCATTACAGGGAATAGTAACAAATGCAATTGGTCTTGGTATAGGCTCAAAATTGCTGTTAAATCTTAATCATGTTATATTTATAATAATTCTCTTAAATTTAACAGCATTAATAATTACATTAATCCTGTATAAAGCCCATAAAGCGCCGTAGGCCGAAATGAGCCTAAAGGTTTAATACCATTCCAGACAATAAATCATTATGGATGTATATCCCTAGATAGGGGTCTCCGGCCCTATGTATATAAGACTGTATAAAAATACCTGAAAATGAATGAACAAAATAATGGTTTATCGATTAGATAAAGATTGCGGACATAAAGCTAAGGCCATAAAATTGCTTTTCCCTGAAAATCCCGGACTAGAGGAATAATAGCGTCATCCAGTTTCCAGATGTGAGCATACCTATACATAAATTCTGATTTATATTTATCATATATAATACCCATCTATTGATTTATAATTTTTAATATTATACACAATATTATCTGAAATATTTTTATCAGTGCTTTTACGGATCATATTGTGTTTATATTATTTTTTATTTCCATTGAGACTGTGCTCAATGCTTTAGATATAATGTTAATGATCATCCTATTTTTATATAAATTTCATGTAATTATGATAATTTTATTTACTGCAATTTATGGTCACGGGTTTTATCATTATTTAATCTTTATATTTTATGTCATATATGACATAAAAATTATGTAAAATCATGTCTTATATAATATAATGCTTACAGATGAAGAGTATATCAATTGATGTTGGATGGTGATTCTTAAACAAAAATTTTTCCATTTCACGATATATTTATTATCAACCTCTTATAATAATATTTTTTTAAAAACCTCTGTAATATTTCCTTTATCTATTTTTGTTAATAAATTTTAATTTAATTAACGGGTCTTCAATATAATATTTATTTTCAGATTTTTTTATAAATCCATATTTTAGAAGCTTTGTTATGTGATTGTTTAAAATCGTTGAGGATATGTAACCAGTTTTTGTTGTAACATATGCTTTTATTGCAGACCAGTTGTTTAATCCTGCTGCTATTGACTCCATTATAGCCATATACCTGTCCTTAGAATTATTGATTAATTTATTTATCTCGCTATCTATTAACCTTTTGCTATATTCTATGACATTATTTATTGAATCGTAATTATTTAATTTTCGAATAGCCCGGTTATATCCGTAGTATGTCAGCCATCCCGCGATTCCGTCCAGAATATCTATGGCAGAATTTATATCATTGTCATTTACGTTTATTTTAGCCTCTTCAAAGCCGGATTTTAAGAAATTGTAGGACGTTTCATTATCGAAATGCCCAATTTTAATTTCATTTATCATTCTTCCAAATAGCGGACTTTCAGTATTATCTATATCAATAAACTCCTCTAAAATTCCAATTTCACTTCCTGTTATTATTATATGTATATTTTTCAAATTATCATATGCCCATGCCAGTATATTGTTATATCTTTTTCCACTGTATTTTAGATACTGTGCCTCATCTATAGCCAGGATGAATACATCATTATTCTTTTCTGAGATTTCATTAATTACCTCAAGAATATTATTTAATTGATATTTTTTGGATGCGTCTATATCTATTTTTAAATGATTTATTTCAATACCATTTATTTTGGATAAAATATCAGAAATCAAAAATCTCAGTTTTTGAGAAATCCCTATATCCTTTTTTAATTCATGCAATATTTTTAAAGATATTTCATTTTCTCTGATAGTTCCGGATTCGTTGAATAATTCCCTTATATCTATTATTATGTATGGTATTTCAAGAGAATTTAATACACTTTTTAACAGGCTAGTTTTTCCTGTTCTTCTAATTCCGTATATTACTGTTAACGGTTCTGTAACACATCTTTTTAGTAATAATATTTCCTTTTCTCTACCGAAAAGGTCTTTAATATTATCTTTTGGTTTTATGTTAAATAGCATTAGTAATACCCCCTATTATTAAGTAATACTCCCTATTATTTAAAGTTCATTAAAATGTATTAAATTATTTTTATCTAAATATAGTGAGAATCGGAGGCGGTTGTTATGCAACTTGACCCTTGAGGCCGTTAGTAAGAATAGCCGCCCTTCGACTCGATTTCATACCTTATAATTATAAGGTGAATAGGAGTTTGTCGAGTCTTCGATTCTGAATCTCACAGAATCATTAGAGGTGATTAAATGGTTATAGGCTTGGATGTACATAAACGTTCCGTATATGCTACGGTAATGGAGGATAATGGTACTATTATTTCCCAGAAAAATATGGAAAATAATATGGAGATAGTTAATGAGTTTTTATCAGTTTATAAGGATCATGATATTGTAATAGAATCATCAACATCCGGTAAGTATCTTTCCAGGGAATTATTAAAACTAAACTATAAGATACATCTGATTAATCCTGCAAAGGTTCCTGAAATATATAATAATTACAAGAAGACAGACTTGGGAATAAAAAATAATAGAATAGATGCAATATATGCACGTGTATCATCCAATAATAAGAATGATTTATATAATCAAATAAACAGATTAAAATCATTATACCCAAATGCACAAATATTCAGTGATATTAAATCCGGATTAAAATTCAACAGAAAGGGATTCATTGAATTATTAAATATGATAGAGGACAATAGGATAAA
>NZ_LKBH01000097.1:0-2857 GCF_001402935.1 Acidiplasma cupricumulans
AATTATAATTACTGTCTATGCTTAATATCATAGCAAAAAAATATATGCGCATTTATAATTGCATTTTATGAAATCTCTGGTAATAGGTGGTTCGGGATTTATCGGAAGGAACATTATAGAATTATTGAACAAAAAAGGTCATTATACCATATCATATGATATAGCAAAAAAGGATAATGATGCAAATGAACACATAATTGGGAATATATCCAATTATGATAAAGTAAATATTATTATGAAAGATGTTGATTACGTTTTTAATCTTGCTGCTGTTACATCGCCGCCAGAATTTGAGGATATAGATTCAAATGGTTATGAAATTAATATAATGGGAACATATAATATACTCAAGGCGGCGTATAAAAATAACGTAAAAAAAGTTATATTAGCATCATCGTCAGCAGTATATGGAAATATAAATGTTCCTGTTAAAGAGGATATGGTAACTGATGCATATCCAAATTTATATGCAGTCACAAAGTATACAAATGAAATAACTGCAAGGTCATTTTCTCTTTTAAGGCATCTGGATTCAGTTTATTTAAGGTATTTTAATACATATGGTCTGGGAGAGAACAGCAAGGGAGCTTATTCGAGCATAATACATAAGTTTATAGAGGATTTAAAAAATAAAAGAAATCCGGTAATATTTGGTGATGGCACACAGAGAAGGGATTTTATTTATATAAAGGACAATGCAAGGGCATCCGTTCTGGCAATGGAGAAAGGTAAAACAGGAGAGGCATACAATATTGGAACAGGAATTTCAACGGATTTTAATACAATATATAAAATAATAAAGGAGGAGATGAATTCTAATATAGAGGCCAAATATGAGAAAAACCCATTTTCAAGCTATCAGATGTTTACACAGGCAGATATAGAGAAGGCAAAAAATGATTTGGGATTCACCCCAGAATATGATATAAGATCGGGAGTCCGCGAAATGCTAGGTCAATAAAAATTAAACTTTGATACAACTTTATATAAAAATTTTGGAACATATTCCTTAATTCTTGAATTCATTATTTTAATTGCCAAAATTGTAACAAACATTGGAATTATTGCAGCCTTTATCGGCATATTTGAATTTTTATCATGGTTCCATGTTACAGGGACCTCATTAATTTTGTAACCTGCCCTTTTAACATGGTATAATATAGAAACATCGAATGTCCGGTTTCTTACATATACAGCGGGAAGTATTTTGTCTATAACCTTTTTATTGAAAAACTTTGCACCGCACTGGGTATCTTTAACATGAAGCCTAAAAAGTGCATTTACAAGGAAATTAAAACCCCTGCTGGATATTCTGTTAAATAATGGTTCTTTATTAATCCATTTGCTATTTTTAAGATACCTTGATGCAATGGTACAGCAGTTAGTTTTCATGCTTGAAAGTAAATTTTCAAAATCTTTTGCACTTAAGCTTCCATCTGCATCTACATATCCCATATAGCTATATTTGGCAAGCAAAAATCCCCTTTTAACGGCTCCACCTTTACCTAGCCTCATTAAAGGTTTGTAATAACTTAAATTTTTAATTCCATTTAATAAATTTTCTGTACCATCTTCTCCATCTATTACCACTATAATTTCATATTTTAGACCAGTAGATTCGAGAACAGGTATATATTTATTTAGGCTTTTCATGATCCTATTTTTTTCATGGTAAGCAGGTATAATCAATGATATTCCCTCTTCGCATTTAATAGGATTTGCATTATATTTAAAAGATTCCATTATATCCAAATAGCCAATAAATACTTGTATATAAACATTGGTATAAAAAACCTTGATTTTACAGTATTTGTAAGATAATATTGAAATATTACATAAATCAAATTATGCTATTCTTTTGAATAAATGTAATACCACGAATTGAATTAGATTCTACCATTACCGTTTATTGATAAAAGGAAAAATAGCAATGGTTTAATGTATTATTATAGAAGTTTATTAAAGAACATTAATAATGCTTACAGAAGAAAACATAATTATTATAAGATGTTGATAATAATTTCTCATGAAATGTAAAGATTTTTGTTTAATAATCAATATCCAAGATCAATATAGAAAAAGTTCAATATTAAAAAATGTCAGATAAATCCATAAAAGTGCCAAGAACTTTTAGCTTAAAAATAATCTTTTAGAATATTTAAAAACAATAGATAAGTTATATAGATCATCTCAATAATTTCTTAAAAATAAAAAAATGAAAATTTTTTAATGTCAGTTTAATATAATCATTACAATGGGTATATTTAATTCAAAATTACAACAGAAATGCAAACTGAAAAAGCACATAATTTCACTCGCAATAATTGCCATTGGTATAATATTATATAACTACATATGGGATATTATAACATCTGCAAAGATATATTCATTTGGGGCATCTGTTTTTGACCTTGGTGTTTTTTATCAAAGCCTGTGGATTACCCTCCATGATCCATTAAAGGTTTTTATTTCAAACCTTAAAAATGCCCCAATAAATTTTATGCTCTCTCCATTGTCCCTGGATGATAACATGTTCTTTTTTGTGCATCTGCAAACCCTCTGGCTATCATTGACGGCAATACCGTTATATTTTATATCAATAAAAAAATTAAATTCCAGATTTTTGGGCATACTAATATCATTATCCTTTTTGGCATTCTTTGGGTTAGCAGGTATAAACTGGTTTGATGTTCATAGGCAGTCATTATTTATACCTTTGTTTATATCAGGCTATGCATTATTAATTTATAATAAAAACAGGGGTGCAATAATTTTACTTGTATTATCAGGCCTTGTCAGGTTTCCATATATTATCTTCCCTCTTATATTTGGCCTTTCATATATTATTGAAAATTTA
>NZ_LKBH01000098.1:0-2774 GCF_001402935.1 Acidiplasma cupricumulans
ATTTTCATTTTTATAAAATATTTAAATAAAGGTAATATATTTCCATTCAAATGGAAGATCTTGATTCTATGCTTAATGCACTTGGAATAAAAAGTATTGATGAGCTATTTTTGGATATACCGGAGGATCTAAAAGTTAATATGAAGCTTGGTGAACCATTAAGTGAATATGACCTTATAAATAAAATAAAAAAAATTGGGGATAAAAATAAAAGAAATCATCTTATGTTTTTAGGCAATGGCATATATGATAGGTACATACCACACCTTGTTGATGAAATCATATCCAGAAATGAATTTTTAACATCATATACACCTTACCAGCCAGAAATATCACAGGGAATGCTAACAGCATTGTTTGAATACCAAAGCATTATTTCAGATTTAACAGAAATGGATGTCACAAACTCCTCAATGTATGACGGCTACACCGCACTGGGAGAGGCGGTAAGGATGGCATACAGAATAAATGGGAAAAATGAAATTTTAATTCCAGAAAACATTTATAAATCAAAATTAAGCATATTAAATAATTATTCCTATGGACTTAATATAAAATACGTCAAATATGGTTTTGATAGGGACACAGGGTTGGTTGATCTTAATGATATTCAATCAAAAGTCAATGAAAATACATGCGCAATAATAACAGAAAATCCAAACTCCTATGGGCTTATTGATGAAAATGTATTAAGCATAAATGAGGTTAAAAAGAATTCATTGATTATTTCTTATTATGACCCGATATCCCTTGGAATAATTAAACCACCCGGTGAGTATGGGGCGGATATTGCAGTGGCTGAGGGACAGCAGCTTGGCATACACATGAATGCTGGCGGCCCGCTTCTTGGGTTATTTTCATTCAAAAGGGAATATGTCCACAAATCTCCAGGAAGACTAATAGGTGAGGGGGTTGATAAAAATGGCCGCAGGGCATTTGTCATGACATTACAGGCAAGGGAGCAGCATATAAGGCGCGCCAGAGCCATGAGCAATATATGCTCAAATCAGGCACTAATGGCTGTTGCGGCAACAGCATACCTGTCAATACTGGGTTCTTCTGGACTCAGAAAGATTGCCTCAATAACTGTTAATAAGGCAGAAAGGCTTAAATCTGCACTTAAATCCCATGGCATACAAACTGTTTTTAATGGCATTAATTTCTCCGATGTACTCTTTCATTATGGTAATTACAAAAAAATTGCCGAAAATGGGATATCAGGTGGGTTAAGGCTTTCTGATCTCACAAACATAGATTATTATGATGATGCAGTGTTTTTCTCTGTTACAGAAAAAACAGAGGATGAATCCATAAATGAACTTGCCAGAATACTTGGTGATGATTAAAATGTACAGACAGGCACATTATGATGAGGATTTTTTAATAGATTATAATACCGGTAATGACTATTATTTAAATGATTGCAATGCAAATATTCCGGATAAATTAAAAAGGAACAATCTCAGGCTTCCGGATATAAGAAGCTCTGATGTATCAAGGCATTTTACCAAGCTTTCAGAAATGAATTACAGTGTTGATATAGGTACATATCCACTTGGATCATGCACAATGAAATATAATCCAAAGTATAATGATTATATAGCAGGGATTGAAAATTTCACAGAGATGCACCCCCTTGATAATGAAAAAAATATGCAGGGTACACTTGAAATAATGTATGGCCTTCAGGAATATCTTAAAAAGATATCGGGCATGGATTATGTTTCACTGCAGCCATCTGCCGGAGCGCATGGGGAATTTACTGGAATATTAATTGTAAGAAAATATTTTGAGATTAAGGGTGAAATAGGAAAAAGGACTGATATCATCATACCGGATTCCGCCCACGGAACAAATCCTGCATCCGCCACCATGGCAGGTTTTAATGTTATAGAAATCCCATCTGATGATAATGGGTTAATAGATTTGCATGCCCTTGAATCTGTTGTTTCTGATAAAACAGCGGCCTTCATGATAACAAATCCAAATACCCTTGGGATCTTTGATGATAACATAATAAAGATTTCTGAAATACTGCACCGCCATGGAGCAATGCTGTACTATGATGGTGCCAATTTTAATGCAATACTGGGGATAACAACACCAGGAATTATGGGGTTTGATATTGTTCATTTTAATCTTCATAAAACATTTGCAACACCGCATGGGGGTGGCGGCCCTGGTGCAGGCCCTGTTGCCGTCAGGGCTTACCTAAAAGATTTTCTTCCTGTACCGGTAATTGAGAAAAATGAGAATTATTATTATATGAACTATAATTTAAGGCACACAATCGGCAAAATATCATCCTATTATGGCTCTTTTTCAATTCTGTTACGCGCATATTCATACATTTTAAAAAACGGGGATAACCTGAAGATAAATACACAGAGGGCTGTATTAAATGCAAATTATATGGCAAATCAGCTGTCAGGGTTTTATAAAATACCATACAAAAAACTTAAAAAACACGAGTTTGTGCTTTCAACAGATGGTACAGGCAAAAAGGCGCTGGATATATCCAAATATATCCTTGATTTTGGTGTTCATTCACCAACAACATATTTTCCATTAATTGTTAAGGAGGCAATGATGATAGAGCCAACAGAAACAGCCACAAAAAAGGATATAGATTTTTATGTTTCTGTTATGAAAAAAGCACTTGATGCATCTGATGACGAATTAAGGGCAGCACCATTAAATACCTCTGTTTCAAGAATCGACGAGGTTGCTGCAGCCAGAAATTTAAAACTTAAATGGTAAATTTTTAATAAAAA
>NZ_LKBH01000099.1:0-2620 GCF_001402935.1 Acidiplasma cupricumulans
ATGATGATTTATTATATATTTATGGATTACCAGTTTTTGGATGATAGAGTTACGGATAAGTTCCAGAAAAAACTTTCAGTACTGGCTGCAGTTGGTCCTTTTACAGATGGTTTCAATGAATTTGGTGCATCAACGGCATTACTGGCAATTGCAGTTTTATTCCATCTATCAGCAATCATGTCTTCACTAATACTTGCATCATACTGGATAGGTGTTGGCGCCGGAGGAATGATAGGTGGCATATTTTCTGATAAAATAGGCAGAAAAACACTGTTTGTATATGATACAATAGGCATGGGCGTATTTGCACTGATCAGTGCCATATCATTTTCAGGCACATTCTTCTTTTTCTCCAGGCTTTTACTGGGTTTCTTTATAGGCATAGACTATGTTGCTGCCCTACCGTTAATATCTGAATACTCACCCATAAAAGATCGTGGAAAGCAGTTATCATTTCAAAAATTCTTTTTCACACTTGGAGCCTTACTGGCAATAGGCGAGGGCCTTGCATTAACAGTACTTGTTGGTGTTTATCTTGCATGGAGATACATATTTATAACTGCTGCCATACCAGTATTTATATTATTCTTCCTGAGAAAATCAATGCCAGAAAGCTTAAGATGGGCAGTGGAAAATGGAAAAGAAGAGCGTGTTAAAAGTATTAAAAAGAGGCTCAATAATTACGGAATAAAGGTAAACGTCGATAAGAATGACCTTGGCGAGGAGACATCCATAAAGGATAATATAAAGAAATTCTTTTCAAGGCCAAATGCCAGGGCATTAATTTACATATTCTGGCTTGGAACAGCCTATTCAATGACCATTAACCTGGTTTCTGTTTATGAACCAAAATTTCTTAGTGATCTTGGCGCGACATCCACCTTATCATTACTTGGTTCTGTTATAAGTGCAGCCCTTGGACTCTTAGGAACCTTTATTGTTATGATCACAGTAGATAAAATCGGAAGAAAAAACATTGGCGTCGCTGGGTTTATATTAAGCTCCATACCCATGGGAGTAATGTATGTGGCATTTACACTTCATTTTGCCACCCTTCCACTTATAATGTCAATGTTTGCGATATTTTATTTTATTAACGTTGGAACAATAGGTACCCTTCAATATGTTCCTGCTGCCGAACTTGGAGGTACAAGAAACAGAGGATTATCAATGGGATGGGACAAATTATGGGAGTTCCCAACAGCGGCTGGTGCCTTTGCACTATATGCCTTTTTGGGCCCGATTAATTCGGTGCTTTTCGATACAATAATGCCGGTAATAGCAGGTATAATACTTTACATACTTGCAATAGAAACAAAGGATAAATCTCTTGAATATATAGAGGATGAGACAATAAACGAAAATGAGGAGGCACACACGTTCAAAGATGTGGAAGAAGAATAAATTTTTTTATTTACTTTATTTACCAGGTTCCAGTATTAATACTGTTTATGGTCATGCCCGTGTATAATATTTTGTGTATTTATTTAGGGTACCTACTTTTTGGCATTCATTATGGATGGTTTAAACTTATAAAAATCTAAAAATATATAAATATTGTATAAAAAATACAGGTATTTTGAATAATTCTTTTTTGGCTAAAATAATGTTATTATGCCTAGAATCTCATAGGACATTTTTCTTTACTGTAATTCTTATCTTTCAATGCCTTATTAATATATCAATAACTTTTAGCGATAATGTATGCAAAACATATATTAAAATCTGCTAAACCTTATGTATTTTTAATATTAACATATAAAAGATATACGACAGCAGGCTTAATGTTACAGAAAAATTAATAAGCCATAAAATAATAAAAGAATAACTATGCTTGAAGGTATAAAATGTGTGCAAATTAAATCTGCATCTAATAAAGATTTTCCATATAAATCCGATTTAAAATTTCTAATAAAGAATTTGCCCGCATTTCAGGAAAAAGTTTACATAGCAGAATTTGGAAGGTATAATCACAGCATTCCAGCCTATTTGCAGGTCCATGATGGAGAACATATAATGGTTAAACCATCCCTAGCTGGCATATCCGTACTGCGTTCAGGTTATAGCTGTACAATTCTGGATTTAAAAAATAAAATCAATTTACATGAAAGGCACCTGGATGTTTTTGATACCCCAATGGATTACAAAACTGTTAATGAAAGATTCAAAAAAGATTTAATCTATTACCTAAGGCATGGCGGTTTTATTGATTTTTATATTCACGATGACATAAATCCCATGATGTTTCTCAATGAAATAATCGGCAGATTATCCATAAAGTACTGCATAAATAAGCACAGGCTTTTTAATGTCTCTAAATTCCTTCTTGAGAACCCTGCAATGGAATTAAATATGCAATCATTAATGCATAGATTTGCACTTAATAAAAATGAATTGAATCAAATCCTTAACGCTTTAATAGATTCTGGATTAATATATACAGTTAAATCAGGTGAAAATAGAAATTATTTTAAAATATTTACATCAGACAACTGTTTTACATTAAACAATCCAGAATCTGATATTGTAAGGCTTGCATACAACGAGGCTTTCAGGCATCTTTTAGGTATTTATCCTGGGGCTAAATTTAAATACACAGAGGAATTTCCATTAATTCTAA
>NZ_LKBH01000100.1:0-2551 GCF_001402935.1 Acidiplasma cupricumulans
ATTTATATGTAAGCAATTTCCTTTTATGAATGACGATGAAGTATTTGAAAAATTATCTAAATTTGGTTTATCTCCCTATGAGATTAAGGTTTATAAAACACTTTTATTGAATGGGCCGCAGACTTCAACATCAATTGTTTCAACTGCAGGCATACCGCAGCCCAGGGTTTATGACCTTTTTAATAATCTAATTACCAAGGGCTTAATAGAGGTAAGTCCCGGGAAAAAAAAGATATACCGTGCCGTCCCTGTTGAGGTTGCACTTAGCAAAATAATCAATGAAATGACTGAATATAAGGATGAAATATCAAAGGTTGTTGAAAAATCAGCGTTAACTGCAAATAAATACAATCCATATTTATGGTATCTGGATAATGAGGTATTAATAAGAGAACAGATGAAGGATATGGTTGTAAACTCACAGAATGAGATTATTGGATCATGTAGATTGTCCACACTCAGATATCTTGATAAATATCTTATAGAGGCCGCAGATCGTGGTGTATCTGTTTTTTTAACAATATTTCCAGATTCAGATAGATACGATATTACAGATCTTATCTCAAAAATAGTTATTAAAAGAAGACCTGGAATATCTCCAGAAATTATCATAAAGGATAGAGATGAGGCAATAGTACAGGTGGATAATATCAATCTAAGAAATAAATATGCCATAGATTTTGAGGAAGAGGAAATGATACATATAATAAACTACTATTATTACAATATTATATGGAAACCATCAATATATATATCAAAGTTCCAGATCAAAAGCAACTGGATTTTTAATACTTCATGGATTTCATGCGAGGCAATAAACATGTTTTTAAATAATGGATATAAACTTGAGGGCCGTGTCATAGGTGTCACACAGAATGGTGATATAGATATATCCGGATCAATAAAGGGTACTGATATAATACCCGGCTATAAAAATTCATTTATTATACAAACAGATGAACAGGTTTTTTCAGTTGGTGGCAGGCTTACAAGAATAGAAGATATAAGAATGGATAAATTCTATTTAACTGCAGAAAAAATAAAATAGAGCGCTGGGAGGGAGATTTGAACTCCCGAGCTATTGCTAGCAGCAGATTTCGGGTCTGCCGCCTTTCCGGGCTAGGCTACCCCAGCATACAACCACATTAAAATCAACCTTAAAAATTTTTATTTCTGTTTTAATTTTTCCAGCTCTTTTTTCATGCATTTGTCCATAACAACATACATTCCATTTTTTTCTGCAACATCCCTGGCCTCCTCGTTGATTATTCCCTCCTGCATCCATATAACCTTTGCCTTACCTATTGCCTGTTTTACTATATCTGTTACATACTCTGGTTTTCTAAATATATCCACCACGTCCACTGGTTTATCAACAGAGTTTAAATCCTTATATGATTTTATACCGTTCCATTCCTCTATTGAAGGATTTACCGGTATAATATTATAACCATTATCCATGAGATATTTGGCAACAATATTGCTGTATCTATCAGGTTTTTCCGAAATGCCAACAACGGCCACATTTTTATATTTTTTCAAAACTTCTTCGGGGCTCATAATAAAATATTATGAAATTTTATTTAAACCTTTTATTTAATTATCTTTATATATCAACTTGTAATATTATAAGCATGTTCTGTCCAAAATGTGGTTCCTTAATGGTACCAAATAAAGATAAATACATATGCAATAACTGTGGTTATGAGGTTTCAAAATCAGGTCATAATGAGAAAATTACAGCACAGAGTTCTGGAAAGGAGACAATAATGATAGAGGAGGAAGTATCCGGTGAACCGCTTGACAGTGAGGCGGTTTGCCCTAAATGCGGTCACGTTGGTGCCTATTATTTATTAAAGCAGACAAGGTCTGCAGATGAACCTGAAACAAAGTTTTATACATGTGAGGCCTGCCATCACAGATGGCGTGAGTACTGATATTTATATATCGCATTGTTCTATCTCTGGCCTCTCAGGCGTTCCCGAAATCCGTGCAGATATAATGTTTGTATCATGATTAAAGATCATTATTGCCCTTTCTGAAATTGCCATTTTCAAAATTTTTTTCTTCATCTCCATTGACTGAATTGGATTAACATCTATGGCTGTTAAATGATTCGGTTTTACATGGAATGCTGATGGGAATAGATCGCCACCATATATGTACCTTTTATTCCCTATTTTTATCTTTATTATCTGATGACCAAAACTGTGACCGCCTGTGTAAATAACACTGATTTCACTGCTAATTCTCCTGCTACCATCAAGCGTTAGAATATTTTTCCTATTTTGATATTTAACATAGCTGCCACGTGTGAAATCATTGGGATTTTTATAGGCCTTTAGTTCAAGTTCCTGGCATATTATAACCGATTTACTGAATAAATCAGAACTGGAAAATGCATGGCCTGAGTGATCAAAGTGCATGTGTGAAAGTATTATAAAATCTATGTTTTTTATTCCAGATTCACTTAATTGACCTTCAGCGTCCACTGATTTATCCGGTTCAAAAATTTTCACAAATTTTTCATCAAATTTATTTCCAATGCCGA
>NZ_LKBH01000101.1:0-3060 GCF_001402935.1 Acidiplasma cupricumulans
TTATATATAAATATTTACCAGCGTCTGCCATGGTATCTGTATGATTTTTCATGCCCTGATGTTCTGTGATGGTTTTTTATTATGTTTTCATTAACTATTTTGTTAAATGATGAATTTATATACTTTTCGTTTAGCCTGATCTCTATATGCTCCATATTTATGCTGCTTTTTGCCTGAATTTCATGGATCATGTATTTTTCCTCCTCATTAAATATTGTCATCGCACGGCCATTTTTACCCATTCTGCCTGATCTTCCAACCCTGTGTGTGTATGTCTCTATATTGTCAGGTGCATCGAAGTTTATAACATCTGAAATTCCCGGTATATCCAGACCCCTTGCAGCAATATTTGTGGTAACAAGTATGCCAGAATCCATTTTTCTAAACTCATTTATTGATCTTTCCCTGTAATTCTGTTTCATGCCGCCGTGAAGTAAAATATTTCTAAAACCCTCCTGCGTAAGGGCCCTGTTAATTATTTCACCCATTTTCTGTGTTTTGACAAAGATAATGGATTTTTTTGAACCATAATCATTTAAATATGACATTAATATTGAAAATTTATTGCATTTTCTGGATACGGTATAAATATGGTTTATTGTTTCCGGTATTCTATCCTCATCAGCAAATATGTTTTCCGGGTTTTTCATGAACTGCCTGGAAAGCATTTTAATCTTTTCCGGCATTGTGGCCGATAACAATATTGTCTGCCTCCTATCATTTGTGTATCCTATTATCGTTTTAATGTCGTCTATAAAACCCATGTCAAGCATCTCATCAGCCTCATCAAGAATGAGGTGGTTAATTCTGGATATATCAAGGTAACCCTTATTTATCAGGTCAATTATTCTTCCGGGTGTGCCTATTACAATATCTGCACGGTACAATGAATCTATCTGCCTCTGATATGGGGTCCCGCCATATATTATTGAATATCTTAATCCGGTATATTTTCCCATTTTTTCAAAAACTTTTGCCGTCTGCAATGAAAGCTCCCTGGTTGGAAGAACAATAAGGGCCTTTACATACCTGCCCTTTAAGCTGGATATGGAATTTAACACTGGAATTAAGTAAGCACCGGTCTTTCCAGATCCGGTTTTTGACCTTATAATTACATCCCCTCCAGACATTATATGTGGTATGGCCATATCCTGAATTTCTGTGGGATTTATAAAATTCATATCATTTAGTGCCCTTTTAATCTCTTTATTAATATTCATATTTTCAAATTTTGACAATTTAAACACTCCATTGTATATACTTAGTTTCCTTATATACTTATTCTTATAATAAAATAAAATTTTTGAGGATTAATCCTCAAGTGCTGTACTTTCCATGATTTTATCCTTAGGTGCCGATTTTAGTCCTATAAAAAAGAATATAATTGCATAAAAGAACAGAACCAAATAGTCAAATGGATATGGTATTAAATTTGTTCCTCCAGTGGGTGTACCACCGTATCTTGACAATAGTATTAAACCAATTAAGTATAATGGTATCCATAGTGAGTTTTTTAGATGAAGATTTGAGTATTTCTTTAAATGTGCCTGGTAAATAAATATTATGGATCCTGCAAGGGTTGCGCCAAGTGCGTATAATGTTGTTGGATATGTTGCCCAGTAAATAAGGTATGTTGCAATGATGAATGCGGAAAATGACCAGAGCATTGGGTAAGGAATTTTAAATGGCCTCTCAACATCCGGGTATAATTTTCTCAGCACAGGCAATGATATTGATGCAATTGCAAAATTTGCAACTGCGGCAACAACCACGAAATCGACAAGTTCATACCATGATGGTAGTGGAACCAAAAATATAATCCCCAGAATGACTGATAAAACAAGAGCATATACAGGTGCTCCACTTTTTGTAGTTTTTCTAAAGATTTTAGGAATTGCATTTTCCTCTGAGAAGCCGAAAATTATTCTGCTTGCACCGGTAAGATAAACACCAAGTGTGCCTCCTGGGGAAATAATTGCAAAGATAAAGAATATCACAATCATTACGCCTAAAAGTGCAGCAACCTGAGGACTTACAAAGCTTAAATTACCATGCATTATATCAACCAGCGGTGATGATCTACCTGCAATATAGGCCCAGTCACCAACTGGTTTGTTAAATCCCTTCCAGTTTACGGTTCCAACTATTACAACAGCCATGGCAATGTAAAGCAGGCTCTGAATTAACAGAACAAGACCTATAATCTTTGGCATGTTTTTTGCTGGATTCTTAACCTCACCTGCCATATCTGCTACCTGCCTGTAACCACCAAATGAAAAGAGTATTCCAGATGCGGGTATTGCTATGAAAATACCGCCAATGGATGGTGCGAAGCTTGGAGATACAAAATTGGATGGATGGAAGATGAATAATGGAAGTATTATTACAAATGCAATAACCACGGCTATTTTAACCCATGTCCAGACCTTATTGAACTTCGCGAAATGTGCTATGCTCTTAAGATTTAAAAATAAAAAGCCAATCATTAAAAGTATTGATAAGAGTATTCCATATCCGGTTAAAAGGCCCGTGGTCGAATTATACAGCTGCGGAACATAAAATGCAGCATATTCAGACACTGCCACTGCCTCTATTGCAGGAATGGTAACTGCCCATATAAAAAGGGCCCATCCGGAAATAAAACCACCATATGACCCATATGAATAATAGGCAATCCTGGCACTGATTCCGGACCTTGGAAACATTGCAGAATATTCGGCAAATGGTAGGGTTACCAGAACTATAAATACTGCTGTTAATATCCATGAAATAATGACAGCGGGGCCAGCATAACCTGTACCGCCTGCTGCCGCAAATAAAATGCCGGAGCCAACCGCCCCGCCAACGCCGAACATGATTGCATCATGTGTATTTATTCCTCTTTTTAGACCAGTTTTTGTTCTTTTAATACTCTCTGCCTCATTCAAGTTCATATTTTCCTAATGAGAATAACAATATAAATTTTTGCCTAAAAATTTAAAAATTAAAATTTATTAAATTTAAATAAGATGGAAAAAATGAGTAATAATATAAATTTAAAAATACTTTTGAAATGATTAA
>NZ_LKBH01000102.1:0-16296 GCF_001402935.1 Acidiplasma cupricumulans
TTAATCATGAATATTAAGGTATAAAATTATCATAAAATTAAAGTTGCTACTATTTTATATTAAAATTTATTATAAAATAATAAAAAATTTATTTTGCTCCGCCTGATGTTGTTTCCTCCTCTTCCTGTATGTACTGTGTGCCTGATTCTATTATGTCTGAAATTTCCTCGGTCTTATATCCAGAATGTACTGATAGCAGATAGAATATTATTGCAACAAGTATCACTATAATAAAGTCATATGGATACGGGAATGTGTTGGTCCCTCCATAATCAGCCTCGCCAAGGTATGACAGTGCGTCAAGTACAAGTATGTATAATGGTACCCAGTATCCTGCCTTTATATTCTCTTTTGTGAATACATTTACAACCTTTTTCGTTGCCAGCATAACCAGATAAACAGCTATGCCAAGGAATATTCCTATGGAAAGTATTCCAACCGTTGGCCAGCCAGACCAGTAAACTATAAGTGTTGCACCTATGAAGGCTATTGGTGCCAGAACCTTTGCATATGGTAATTTAAATGGCCTTTTAAGTTCATCTGCCTCCCTTCTAAATACCATCAGGGCCGATCCGCCCACTATGTATGTAAATGCTGTGGCACCTGTGATTAAACCAACAAGGGCATACCAGCTGGGGAAAGGTGCTAAAAATATTAACCCTATTATTACTGAAACTATAATTGGTATTATTGGCACCCTTGTTTTTTTGCTTACCCTTGATAATGCGGCCGGAAAGTATCCGTTTTCAGCAAGGCCAAATAATGTTCTTGTGGATGTGCCGGCGTAAACGTTTAATGTTCCTGCAGGTGAAACGTAAGCATCAGCATAAAGTATGTATGTAAGTATTACAAGTGCAAGTATTCCACTTGATTTTGCAAGGAATGCAAATGGTGCTGCAGATACGGCCTTGGCATATGCAGTCGGGTGATTGGCCACAAGTCCAAACCATCCACCGGCATTTGCCAGATCTGATGGGTTAACCGCACCTATAAATACGACCTGTAAAAGCACATATACAAGTATCCCTGTTAAAACTGAGAATACTGTGGCTATTGGTATTGACCTCTGTGGTGTTTTTGCCTCACCGCCATAGTCAAGGGCCTGCCTGAAACCAAGGAATGAGAAAACTATACCATCAGTTGAAACTGCCTCAAATATTAATGATGTGTTCCCTGTTGGTAAAAATCCACCCAGTGCAGGATTGGTGAAATTGGAGGAATGGAATACCAGAAATCCAAGCATAATTATGGTTACTGTTGGTATTATTAATTTCCACCATGTCATTCCTGTATTTGTCTTTCCCATTAATTTTACCCCTGCATAATTAAGACCAAAGAAACCAATTATCAATATTGCGGCAAGAACTATGCCAAGGCCACTTAATAATGTAACCGTTGCGGATGGATTAAGTGGGTTTGGGGCGCTGTATGCTAGGCTTGGTATATAGGAACTTGCATATGTTATTACTGCCTCAGCCTCTATGGTTGGAACTGATACTGCAGACAGAAAATAGGTCCATCCAAAGAACAAACCTGCAACCCCACCATGGGAATAATGGCCATACCTGCTAATTGCACCTGTACGCGGTATCATTGAACCAAGTTCCGCATAAACCAGTGCAATAAATAAGACAAGTATTCCACCTATCAGCCATGATAATGTTGCTGCAGGGCCTGTGGTACCCGCAGAGGCGGCGGCTGCAAACAACCATCCGGAACCTATAATACCACCAAGACTAAGGAAATACAAATCCCATGTATTTAAAGCTTTCCTTAATCTTTTATCCTGCTTCATACTATTTGCTATGACATTTTCTTCAGCTTTTGACTCAGCCATATGAGAACATATAGCATTTATATATAAATTTTTCTTAATGCATATCGATTATTTGACTAAATTTTTTAAAAATGAATAAAAATTATGCAATTAAAATAGATTACTATAAATACAAAATTCTGGTTTCTACCATTGTTAAAATTGATTATATTTATATTGATGTAACCAATTATGTATTTATATATGAATGATGAAGAGAATAATGATGAAAATATAACAAGGGTAATTACGCCGAATAAGAAAAAAGGGGAAATATACGGAATTGTTGAGAAACTTTCAGGGGCATCAAGATTAACAGTAATGTGTGAGGATGGGCTTTCAAGAAATTGCAGAATACCTGGAAAAATGAAGAAAAGGATGTGGATTCGTGAGGGAGATCTTGTTATTGTAAAACCCTGGGATTTCCAAAACGAAAAGGGGGACATAGTTTATAGATATACAAGAACACAGGCTGCATATTTAAGCAGAAATAGGATGCTTCTTGAAATAATAGATGTATTCAATGAGCGATAAATCTGCACTTGAACAGTTAATAGATAACGACGAGTTTTCTAACAGGTTAAACCTGGATAGAAAAACATACGGATTGGTATTTGATAGAAGAACATTAAATGCTGTATACTATCTTATTAAGAAATATTCAATAGATTATGTTGATTTCCCAATATCCAGTGGCAAGGAATCTTTAATATTTAAGGTAGTTGGCATGAATAAAAAATCATATGCATTAAAAATATACAAAATGTCAACATTAAAGTTTTCAAATACCATGGATTATATAAAAGGCGATTATAGATTTGAAAAAGAGCGAATAAACAGAACCAATTTAGTATATATATGGGCACAAAAGGAGTATACAAATTTAAAGGATATGAAAAAATCAGGGATAAAAGTGCCTATTCCATATGGCTATTATAAAAACGCACTACTTATATCATATATAGGTACAAGAACAGAACCTGCAAAGCAAATAAAAAATATAGAAACAGATTTTAATGCACTTTATGAAAAAATAAAAACATTCATGCGGAAAATGTATAAAGATGCGCATCTTGTGCACGCAGATTTAAGCGAGTATAACATTCTATTTTACAGAAACAATCCTTACATCATTGATGTTGGGCAGTCAGTATCTGTGAAGCACCCAATGGCCCTGGAATTTTTGAGAAGGGATATAAAGAATATAAATAACTTTTTTTCAAGGAAAAATGTTAAATGTGATGATGAATATTTATTTAATTACATAACAGGTGATGTTAATGATTGAGGCAGGGAGTATAAAAGTCCCTGAAAATAGAGTTGCCGTCATAATTGGCAAGAATGGTTCGGTAAGAAATCAAATAGAACAAATGGGAGATGTGAAAATATTTATAGACAGCGAAAATAATACTGTAACTGTATATCAAAAAAAGGACCCGCTTAAGGCACTTCTGGCATTTAATGTTGTTCAGGCCATAGCCCGCGGATTTAATCCAGAAAAGGCAATGATACTCTTTGAGGAAAATATGCAGTTCATGGTTATTTCAATAAAAGAGTTTACAAATGGAAATACAAAAAGGGCAACAGAACTTAAGGGGAGAATTATAGGCAGGGAGGGCAGAACCAGGGATATAATAGAAACCCTCACAGGAACCTATATTTCTGTAATGGGCAACACTGTTTCAATAATAGGTGATTACATATCAATTCAGTACAGCAGGGAAGCAATAAATATGCTCCTTCAGGGTAGAAAGCACAAAACTGTTTACTCATATCTTGAAAAAAATGCGGGTGAATTAAAATTCAGAAAGATGGAAGAATCATTTTAATTAAAATTATTAAAGTTTATATTCCTTGCTGAAATAATGTAACAAAGCGGGGTGGGGTAGTCAGGAGATCCCGACGGGCTCATAACCCGTAGATCAATGGTTCAAATCCATTCCCCGCTATTCTATTCCAGTTTTTTTGAGTCTATGTAATTTATTATTTCCTTTATATCTGATTCAATTCCAGTTGTGCATGTTTTTATTCCATGTTTTTTTAATGTATCATCCGTTACCTTTCCTATTGGATAAATTTTAATTTTTGGGTTCGGGCAAACTTTTAAAAAAATTTCTGCCTCTAGCGATGAGGTTAATACTATGCCATCACAGTTTTCCATCCCGCAGTAGGAAGCAATATTATTCTCAATTATTCTCAGTGAATATATAAAAAATTCGGAGAAATTATAATGGTTTTCTCTTAAGAAATTGTAAATTATTTTATTTGATGCCGTGCTTCTAAAGAGGCCTATATATTTGTCCCTGTAATTTTTTAAAAGATTAATAATACCATATGAATCCCTTTCTTCAGGAATAATGGGATTGAAACCTTTATTTCTTATTTCCGCTGCGGTGCTGTTACCAATGGCAATGAATACTGGATCAATCTTGAAATAGATCATATAATATTTAAAAAAAACATCCGCCCCAAAGGAGCTTGTTAATACCACCACATCTGGGGGCATCTTTTTTATCCTCTCAGCAGTACTATAATCAGGTAAAATTGGATGCATTTCAGTTAAGGGTATATTAATTACATCAATGTTTTTTGTATTATAATTAACAACCTTGTTCTCCGGGCGTGTCGTAATTATGAATTTACGCGTAACCATATTCTTTTAGCACCTCCCTGATTTCATTATATCCTATGTTATTGTTAATGTAAAAAAAATCCCTGTAATCAGAATTTCTTAATGAATAGAACCTCATAAATATCTTGCCATTCTTTGATAGGATTCCTGCCGGTATTGAGCACCCCAAATTTAAATTCCTGACTATATCCCTTTCTATTAAAAAATTATTATATGTTTCCCCATCGTTTATTTCCCTGATTATATCAGAAAATACAGAGTCCTTCTTTGATACAACTGCTATAATTCCCTGATTTGCAGCAGGCACAAATTTATCCTCACTTAGCATAAAATAATTCTCATTAAGTCCTAGGCGATCATAGGCGGCCTTTGCAATAATAATGCCATCATAATCACCGTTTCTGTACTTTTTAATCCTTGTATCTATATTGCCTCTTATGTCTTTTATTGATAAACAGCCCTTAACTGCCTGTATTTCCTTTATTCTCCGCATACTTGATGTTCCGATAACTGATCCACATGGCATGGATTCCAGCGGTAGTTTTGATATGAATATATCATGGTAATCATCTCTTCTTAGGACACCACTTATTTCAAGATTTGGGTCTATTATGGATGGTATATCCTTGGCGCTGTGAACCGCAATATCGATTTTACCATCAAGTATTAAATTGTTAAGCTCATCAACGAAAACACCTGTAGTTGAGCTTCTATAGAGCGGTGTATCTGTATTTAGGTCACCCTTTGATGTGTAACCAAAAATTTCAACATCATGCCCTAGAGCCTCAAGCTGATTTTTCACCATTTCAGCCTGAATCATTGCAAGTTTACTTTTTCTTGTGCCCAGTCTTATGTTCATTTATATCCCTTTTTTATATCTTACAATATAATTTACAATTACTGTATTATTAATCATAATGACAATCTGTTAACAAGATAAGGTAATGATTTTTCATACCTCTTGCTGTTTCCAAAATGTCCTCCATTAAATTCTTCAAAGATATGATTTACACCATATTTCTCCATTTTTTTATGCAGAACATTCATACCTATAAATAGGCTGTACTCATCCTTGATTCCAACGTCCAGATAAATCGCATCCAGCTTTTTTAACTCTGATATATAATTATCAACATTCTTGGATGGATCGAATTTTAGCCACCTCTGCCATACATCATTGTTAAATCCTCCAGTTTCCAGATCAAATGGTAGTTCAAGTTTTAAATCTGTATTTTCATTATATGAATAAAATGCCGACATTCCAATAATATTTAATGTTCTAATATCATTATCGGTTAAATCATCTTTTAAACTTACCTCTTTTATGTATTCATTAAGTTTTTTATTTCTTAATTCCTTAAATGCAATTGGCATATCTGGAATGTAAACATATTCAAAACAGCTGTCACCAAAATGATTCGCAAATCCGCTTATTATGTCAGGATGCCTCACAGCAAGTGTATATGCACCAAAACCACCTGATGATTTTCCAAAAAGTGCCACCTTCCCTGTGTGAAACATATCAGAAATCTGTGGTATAAGGTCATTAATTATAAAATCCTCGTAATTACCAACTGCAGGTGAATTTATATACTGATTTACATGATATTTTGTTGAAAAATTTGGGTTAATTATTATTGAATTTCCAAGCAAATTTTTTTTATATAGTGAGTTTAATATTTCTGCAAAACGGTTGTGTAGTTTAGGCGTGCCGTTTAACCCTGCAAGCTCTATTAAAAGTGGTGCGCCATCAACAATTTTATCCGGATAAAATACCAGAACATCTCTATCGATATCATCATTTAGGTAATTGCCCTTCAGTGAGTCTCCATGCACCGTAACCATTTTTTGATTAAGCAACATATTTTCAATATTACTAAAAAATATTAGAACTATGTGATTTCAATGTAATAGTATTTTATTTCAAATATAATACTGTTTTTAATGAAAGAATGGTGTATAAAAGTTGATAAAAACAGCGCTGGCAAAATTATAAAAAAATTAAGGTCTGTTAGTCTCATTTTAGAGGAATGCATTATAGATCATGATGGGCAGTTTGTTTATATACCAGTAAAGAAGGATACAGGCAATTGCATTAAGCACGATTTTAAATTAAAGAATACACCTGAGAATATTATAAGGTCAAACCTGGGTTTAAGGGTTAACAATACCCCTAAATTTATAAAACTTGGTGATTCAATTATTTTTAATAAAAATCAACGTGTGAATAAAAGAATTGCAGAGGTATACTGCAATGCATATCATGCAAAAAACGCCTATATTTTTACCGGTAAGATTAAGGGGAAAATGCGAATACCCTCAATTAAATTTTTATGCGGGAAGAATGAGGATACCATTATAGTTGAAAATGGTGTTAAATATGCATTAAACCCGGCAAAAGTAATGTTTTCACCTGGGAACATAAATATAAGAACAGAGATGGGCAAAATTGATTTTAAAGATAAAACTGTTATTGATATGTTCTGTGGCATTGGTTATTTTTCAATGCCTGTACTCAAATATGGCAATCCAAAGAGATTGATTGCATGTGATATTAATCCCGATTCAATAGAATATTTTAAGAGAAATCTAAAACTGAATCGTATTATTTATGAACCTGAAATATTTTTAGGTGATTCCCGGGCAAAATGTCCTGATGTGAGTGCCGATTATATAATAATGGGAAATTTTGAATCACCAAAATTTTTAGCGCAGGCTTTAATCCATAGCCATAGGGGCACTTTACTATCCATGCATTTTTTGGAAAGGAGAGGAAAAATAAAAAGGCCAGAAGAAATAATTAAAAATGCAAGAAGGCTAGGATATATAATATCCGTGAAAAATATAAAAATAGTTAAATCTGTTTCTCACGAACTTGTGCATGTTAATTCATTATTTCAGGTATATAATTGTTTATGATTTTTTATAATCTAAGCAGGTATAAATACAAATCATCACTTAAAGTTTTGATAGAATGAATTCTAATGAATATCTATACCGCTTCCGGCCATTAATGATATGTTAAAATTAAGAAATAATAACATAAAAGACTGAATAAATTTTTTTGTTAAACATTATGGCATATAGTTCATCAAAATCTATTTATATACTTATTAAATTCTATATATGGGCTTGGTGAACCAATGCTAAATATAGATATTTAAAAATGTTTAGCCAATATCTATTCATGGTCATTTAAGAAGCAACTTAAGCCTAACATATAAAATATAAAATAAATATAAGCTGGAGGAATGAATAATGGTTGATTCAGATATAGCACTTCCCGGAGACATCATAGCTAAAGAGGAGGAATACCTCCCCGGGAAGAACACAGAACCATACGATGGCAACATTGTTGCTACCAAGCTGGGGAGAATAGTTAGGGATGACAAAAACCTTACAATATCGGTTGTTGGCAGTAATAAAAAGACACCCATTGGCGTTGGAAGCATTGTGTATGGCAAGGTTATAAAAATAAATGGTAAGGACGCAATTATACAGCTTTACGCTATTAACGAGGGGGGGAAATTGCACCCAGTGGATCATGAGGCAAAATTAATGCTTCCTGTGCAGGGCAAATCCGGATATACACATATAATCTCCCTTGGAGACATAGTTAGGGCAAAGGTAACATCTGTTAAACCCATTTATGTTACAATTTTTAATACCGATCTTGGAGTTTTAAAAACAAGATGCCTGATATGCCGCAATGAACTTATATTGAAAAATAATGTGCTTTACTGTACCAACTGCCAGAGAATAGAAACAAGAAAGATAGCCAGTGATTATGGAAATATAAATATAAGTGGTGATAATTGTGAAAGAAGTTGAGAAGGTAAAAAATATGCAGGAGTTAACGAAAGAGGTCACTGACATGAGGAAGGAGCTTGAAAGCTTAAAGGAGGTCCTTAGCGGACTGATACAGGTTATGATGGATCATAATGATCAATTTAATGATGAAGATGAGTATAATTGAGGTGAAAAATTATGGCACTATTACCAATGAAAATGCTTGAGGAGAGTCTGAACAAAAAGGTATCGCTATTGCTAAAAGACAACAGAACACTTGAGGGTATTCTGACAGGTTATGATGAATACATGAACATGACACTGGACGACGCTGAAGAAAATGGAGAGACCCAGAGAAAAATTGGAAAGGTTGTTATCCGAGGCAGCAATGTTGTAAGGATAACAACAAAATAATTTTTTAAAAAGATTATATAATTTATTTTAATAGGTGTGCATGCCTAAAAAAATAGAGGATAATCATTATATTTTCGGATTTGCACATGCAGGATTTTACAAAGATATTAAATTTCCTGCACTTATTGAAACCACATCTGATGAATTTAAATCCAATTCAGATTACATTGAGGTTCTCGGGGAAAGAATAGACAAAAAAATATATTATCCTGCATTTCTTGAAAGATCTTCTGAAATAGTTACCGGCAATATAATAACAGTCATAAACGGAATAGAACTTCTTCAGAGGCCTTCGAAGTTTGCTGATTATATAATCAATTTAAGGGAGAAATATGGTTACAGCAAATTAATATACCTTCAGGGTGTGTCAGACCCATATTTAATACCTGTTTTGGTTTACATGGGAATTAATATTTTTGACGACATCTACATTAGAGTGGAGAGTCTTGATGGAATAAAATATTCAATGACAGGAAAGTCCAGGGTTGATTATGATCCTTTGAAAGATAACATTGTATTTGTTAAAAGTATGCTTGAATCATTATTTGATTCAATACGGGATGGAACATTAAGGGAGGTTGTTGAAAAAATTCAAATATCAAGTCTTGCCCTTGAATTGCTAAGGATAATGGACGAAAAATATTATAAAAATATGGAAAATATATTTCCCACGATAACACCATATATTAAGGCCAACAGTATTGAATCACTGACAAGGCCAGATATAGTTAGATACAGGAATAATATAGAAAATTATGAAAAACCTGCTGGTAGAAATATAGCATTAATATTGCCATGCTCTGCAAAAAAACCATACTCATTATCAAAAACCCATCAAAAAATCATACAGAAAATATCAAAATTTAGAAAATATTTGCACGAATTAATTGTAACCTCACCGGTTGGGCTTGTCCCAAGAGAACTTGAAAACAGTTATCCTGCAAGGTTTTATGATATACCTGTTATAGGTTTATGGTATGAGGATGAGAAATTAATGATGAAAAACCTATTAAAAAATTATCTTAAAAAAAATCAATATGATTACATAATTGGATATTACCCTGATGACCTTAATTTTATCTCAGACATTCTGCCAGAAAATTCAACTGTAATAAATGGAAGGGTAACAGATGATTCTAATCTCGATAGACTTTATATTGAACTGGAAAAAATAACAAAGACATCAGAAACAAGGGGAAATGTATTCAATGATTATATCTCTGTATTAAAATATCAGTTTGGTGGCTGGATATATGATTATGTTAAAAATCTTAAACTTGTCAATAATTTTCACCAGGATATGCTTGTAAACAACGGTAAGGTTTATTTTGTTTTTAATCAGCAGTCAGGTAAATTCACAATTACAAAAAATTCTGCACCATTTTTTTTAAATGCCAATAAGTTCATTGTAAGCATAGAAGATTTTAAACCCACATCATACGTTTATTCTATGGGGATAAATAATGCAACCGATGATATAAAACCATATGATGAGGTTGTCCTTGTTCATAACAATGAAATACGTGGTGTGGGAACGGCATTAATGCCATCAAGCGCCATGATTAATCTTAATGAGGGTATGGCAGTAAAGGTTAGAGGCTAAAAATTATAATATATTTTAATATAGACTGTCATGGATATACTCATTAAAAATGGTATAATAATAACACAGGACGACGAACGAAAAATATTCAAAGGAAATATAGCAATAAATGGAAATTTAATAACATATGTTGGAAAAGAAATGCCCAGTGGGAATTTCGATAGTATTATAGATGCAACAGATAAACTGGTTTTGCCGGGGTTTATTAATACCCATACACATGTAGCCATGACAGGATTTAAGGGGCTACTTGATGATATGGAACTTAATGAGTTTCTAAATAAAACATCGGAACTTGATTCAAAAAGGACAGACGATGGGATATTTAACTCATCATTGCTTGGAATATATGAAATGATTAATGGTGGCATAACCTCATTCCTTGATTTATATTACTCAGAGGACATCATAGAAAGTGCTGTTAAAAAAACAGGAATAAGGGCCTATCTTGCATGGGCAACACTCGACAGGGAATTTACAACGCAGAAGGGGGAACCTGTAAATAATGCAGAAAATTTTATTAAGCAAACCCACGCAGACACCGTAAAACCACTAATAGGCGTTCAGGGGATTTATGTATCATCTGATGAAAATTATTACCGCGTAAAGGACATATCAAAAAAATATGGGGTAAAAATTCATACACATCTTTCAGAAACCCGGCAGGAAGTTTATGATTTTGTTAAAAAAAATGGGGAAAGGCCTGTGGAGCATCTTTATAAAATAAACTTTCTTGACGATAATGTTATAGCAGCCCACACGGTTTGGGTAACATTAAATGAAATTAAAATGCTGGCAAAAAGTGGAACAAAGGTATCATGGAATGCAGTAAGCAATGCAAAGCTCGCATCCGGTGGTACAATGCCTGTACCTGAAATGATTGCCAATAATGTAAATATATCCCTTGGAACAGACAGTTCAGGAAGCAATAATTCATTGAATATGTTTGAGGAAATGAAATTTTCATCTCTGATGATTAATAATGATAGATGGAATGCAGACACTGTTAAATCCCAACAGATACTTGATATGGCTACCAGAAATGCTGGTAAGGCCCTTGGTGAAAATATAGGCATATTAAAGCCCGGATATCTTGCAGATTTAATAATAATCGATGGGCGTGCAGTTAATATGATCCCATCCAATGAAAATAACGCAATTAATAATATCATATTTTCTGCGACACCTGAAAATGTTAGGTTTGTCATTGTCAATGGCAGGATTTTAAAACATGATGGGAATATATCCGGATTTGATCCAGAAAAATTTGCAAGGCTTAATTATTTATAAATTTTTTATGGGCTTTAAATATAACAAAAATCAGTTTTTATATTCAAAAGTAAAATATAAAAATATATAAAGGCTTAAAATATTAACCTGTGATTAATTATGAGTTGGACTGAAGCTGAAGTACGTGAATTAAAAGTAGGAAGATACATGTTAATTGATGATTCACCCTGCAGAATAGTTGATATTACAATGTCTAAGCCAGGAAAGCATGGTGAGGCTAAAGGGCGAATTGTTGCAATTGGCGTTTTTGATGGACAAAAACACAGTGTAGTTTATCCGGTTAAGCATAAGGTAAAGGTTCCAATAATTGTCAAGAAGAACGCGCAGGTGCTATCGATAACAAATAATGAGGCACAGCTTATGGACACAGAAACATTCGAGACCTTTATTATACCGCTTGATCCTGAGGACATTGATAAGGTAAAACCAGGAATGGAGGTGCCATATTGGGAGGCAATGGGAAAGAGAAAAATCATGCTGCAGAATTGAGCAACCATTTTTCTCATCTTAAAATTGCAGATGCAATAGAAAATTACGAGGATTCAAAATATGTTATTTTTGGGGTTCCCTTTGATAATACATCAAGCTACAGACGTGGTTCTAGACTTGCACCGAATTCCATAAGAATTGCATATGATAACCTTGAATCGTTTGAGCCAAATTATGGTATAGATTTAACACAGTGTAAAATCTCTGACCTTGGGGACCTTTCTGTTTACGAGGATGTTTCCTATGTACTTAGTGAGGTTGAGGATGTAACAAGAATTATTTTTAATGATAGAAAAATACCTGTAATGATTGGCGGTGAACATTCAATTACCGTTGGTGCACTAAGGAATCTTAAGGATGTATCAATGGTAATAATTGATGCGCATTCAGATTTTCGTGACTCTTATTTTGATAATAAATATAATCATGCATGTGTAACAAGGCGTGCCCTTGAAATACTGGGCCCAAATAAAATAATTTCTGTCGGTACAAGATCCACCTCGCTTGAGGAAATCACATCGCCTGACTATAAAAAGGTAAGATTTATAACAGCAAATGAGGTGCGCGAATCTGGAATATCAAATGTTATAAGCGAAATTAAAAACAGCATATCTGATAGTGTTTATTTCTCAATAGATATGGATGGCATAGACCCTGCATATGCACCGGGCGTGGGAACACCTGAACCATACGGTCTTTCCTCAGTGGATGTGAGGTCGATATTAACATCAATTTCAGATAAAATTATAGGTTTTGATATTAATGAAATGACACCACTGTATGACAATGGAAACACCTCAATGCTTGCCGCCAAGCTTATACAGGATTTTATTGCAAGCAGGGAAAAAGCAATTCTAAATAAAAATATTAAATAAAATTTTTACACAATGCCTATCCTTGGCCATTGAAATAAAAATATGATTTTATCTTTATAATGTAAATTATTATAAAAATTAATGCCAAAAATTTTGAATTATTTATATGCCAAGTTTACCTGAGAGTTCCTTGCCCTTGGTAATAACAACATGGCATGGTGTGGGCAGCTTTATGGAAGCCTTTTTTAAAGCCTCCTTTAATAATTTTGCATTTGCAGCATCAACCCTTGCAACCATAATTATCTCTCCAGGGTGAACCCTTGCGGCAGTACCAACTGGCCTTCCAAAGGCAAGCCTCATACCGCTTGATATCCTATCTGCACCAGCACCTGTGGCCATTTTATGCTCTCTTATAACCTGATGTGGGTATGGTCTTATATGGAGGAAATATCCGGATGCACCAACCGCATCCAAAAGCTTTCTGTTTACCGATATCCTTGCAGCCTCAAGGGCTGTATGCCTTATCTGGCATGTCTCATCTGCAATTAGCTGCATTTCTATATCAAAGTCCTTTTTCTGGTTTCCCTGCACAAATGTTGTTATCTTGGGATATGGAACCCCACCCATAAACTCTTTTCTCGTGTATGCTGGACCGGAAATTTTTGAATACATTCTTGCTGGTTTAGTTACCATAATAATCCATTCATAAATTCAAATAAATATAAAAACATTTATAGTATTTAAAAAAGTTATCTTTTGACATTTCCGTACTGATTTATCACTATGTTATATGGACCATCCGCATCAGCAGGAATTACATTGCCGCATTTAACACATTCAAGTGAAAAATCATCATTTATTTTAAATTCAACACCGCCACAGTTGCTGCACGCACTCCTTACCCATAGTTTTTCAGGATTCATTGAATTAAGCCTTCTTAATATTTCCGCATTCTGCGGATTTTCATTAATATTATTGATGGTGTTATTTTCCGCATCAATATTCTTATCATTACCGTTCCTGGAATTTTCCTCTGCCATTTTTTTATTCCTTTCCTCAATGGTTTTTGCATACAGCATGGTTATGCTATACAGACCAAGAAATGCCCATATCAGGAGGAAAAAGGCAATTATATAAGAAATCACATGGTTGGAACCAAAAAACGATTCTGCCAGTTCCAGTCCTGATGAGGTAAAGCTTACCAGCAATGCCCTGAGCATGCCAAATCTCAAATAAATATAGGTAAGTATGAGTGTATTAATATATATTAGAGTTGTTTCATATATATTATAATTGGTAATAAATACCGAAATACCTGCAGCAATTATCATGATTACAGGAATTAAGGGTTTCACGTTTTTATACGGAAATAAAAATGAATTAACACTTAATTTTTTTGATATTATCATATAAATAATTAAAATAATGGAAACTGGTATTATCTCAAGAAATATGATTTGAAAAACAGAGCTTACTGAAAATATAAAATTCTGGACTCCAAACCTGTATTTATAAACTGCAGAACTTGAAATTTTTGGGTATATGGTTTCTATTATAAGCGAAGAAAACATTAAAATCATGATGTAAACTGAAAAAAATATGTAGAAATTTTTATTAATGTCTGCATCAAAGCTCGATGATATATTTAACTTTAAAAAAATCGTGGAGAGAGATGCAAATATGAGTATAATGGATATTATAAGAATAATATAAACATCTATTGTGCTCACCCTTCCATAGAGGTAATAGTAAGCAGGTGATATGTGGCTTATTGAATGTGCACTTAAAAATGTTTGAGGCATAAGAAAAAGAAAGAATCCAAAGGCTATCACTATGCCTATCCAGGCAAAGGCCCTGTTAATTCTGTCTATTATTGTTATTTCATCCATTTATATCCAAATAAATATAATTAATAATTATTTCAATGTTATTGTGAGCCTTTTGTCAAGTTTTCCCTTAACCATTGAAGTCTTAAATTCCACGGTCCCTATTTCTCCAGTTGACTTGACATGCAGGCCGTAATCAGCCTGCAATGGAAGCCCGGGTATATTAACCACACGCAACTTTTCATCCTGAGGAATACTTCCTGTTGAGAATCCAAACATTTGTTTATCTATTGAAAACTCATTATTGTCTGCATACTTAATTTCAACCGGAAGATTTTGCTTAATTATCCTATTTGTTTCATCAATAAGCCTGTCAATTATGTCCTGCTTTATATTATCTATGTATATATCTATCCATGCATAGTTTTCATAGGTCTGGCTGATGCGTGATTTTGCATTATAAAATTTAAAGGCCAGGCCACCTATAATAAATAATGCAGTTCTGTACCTCATGTGGTTATATCTTATATTCCAGTCTATGCTTTGATGTATATTTACTCCATCAAGATTTTGTGGATATGTATCAAGTGAAATAAGGTGCACCAGCTGTCCATCCTCCCAGACATCCACTATGGAATATTTCTTTCCCTCTATCTCTATTTCTCCCTTGTCATTCTGCTGGCCATATGATGTGGGATAAAAAACTGTTTTATCCACTGTCAGATCAGTAAACTCAACAGTAACGGCCTTACTGTCGCATTCTTTTAAGTATGAATCTTTTAAAAATAATTTCTCAGTTTCCATTATTACTTAAGGGCATTTTTATATATAATATTATTTTTCATTTTCTTTATTGGAATTTATAAAGAATTCTGGAATATATCACTCTATTTACGTTTATATCTGTTAACTTTTTCGTAATCTTTCCATCCAGATAGGATGAATTGAAATCACTAAATGTTATATTTTCATAAAATATGTCCATTAAAATTAATCTTTCAGGGCTTGCGAGAAAAACGCTGTTGATTTTAAATGCAAATGGATCCAAATCCATTTCATAGTATCTCATCGCAAAACCCATTATCGCCCTGATCTGGTGCCATATAAAACTCCTGGCATAAAAATTAATGATAAAAAAACCATTGTGCTGGTAATAATCTATGTTTTTTATTGTTCTTACAGTGTTTCTGTAGTCTTTTCTGGAGAAATTTCTAAAATCATGTGTGCCCTCAAATTTTCTTAGCATTACCATAAATTTTTCAATATCATAGTCCCCATCCAATACGTATGAATATTTTTTTAATGTGCAGTATCTGGGATTAAAATATTCACTGAGTCCTGCATACTGGTAAAAATACATGTCTTTTATCTGCGAATTTAAAATTTTTAAAATTTTAATTATATCAATTTTGGATTCTATGAGAAAAACATTGCCCGCCGCGGATACATATTTGTCTGTTCTCGCCGCACTTTCCATGTTATCCGAAATATTATGCGATTTTAATACGTTAATTATGGTGTTTTCCACGCTATTTTCCCCATTATTTCTCTGAAAGCCGCAAAATTTTTTTCCATCATATCCATATTTTATTAAATAATACATTGTATGTTAATTATTTTTA
>NZ_LKBH01000103.1:0-2227 GCF_001402935.1 Acidiplasma cupricumulans
AAATGTTATTTTTTAAGCTCATTAACAAGCTTGTCAACAACAGAAAACAGGTCATCAACTATTCCATAATCACACTCATCAAAAATTGGTGCAGTTTTATCCTTATTTATTGCAATTACCGTTTTAGCGCCACGTATTCCTGCTATGTGCTGTATCTGACCTGAAATGCCAAGCGCTATGTAAAAATCTGGCCGCACCTTTTTACCGGATAGACCAACCTGCTGATCCTCACTGAGCCATTTATAGTCAAGGCAAACGGGCCTGGAACCTGCAAGTTTTGCATGAAGGATATCTACAAGCGGTTCAATTTTTTGTATGTTTTCCTTGCTGCCAACACCCCTTCCAATGGATACTATAATTTTTGCATCGCTTATATCCTCGCCACCAGAGTTTTTATCAAGTCTTGATTTTATTTCATAAATGCTCTTTTGTAATTGAAGATTTTCAGATTCCGATATCTTTTCAAGTGTATCTGCAGATGATATGCCTGGTGCAACTGTAAATAAATGAAAATCTGAACTTTCCTCCATTACCGTCTTGCCACCATAAAATAATCTTTTTGTAATGATTTTATCATTATTATCAAAATAAAAGATTTCGGTAAGGCATTTCATTCCAGTTCTGGCAGAAAGTATTCCGGCTATTTCCCTTCCAAGCACCGTGGAGGATATAAAAATAAAATCATATTTATTTTTATCATTAAGCTTTATTATGGCATCTGAAAGGTTGTCAGAAAAACCGGAGTCATAAAAATAAACCTTTGATGCACCGTACTTTAATACAGATTCATCATGAATCGATATGATATCTATGTCCATTTTTTTTGAAAAATATGATGCCATCTCCCCTGCATTTTTTGGTATATCAGAGAAAAGTAATCCCCTCATCTTGATGCACCCCTTAAAAGCCTGGATATTTCAGCAACACCATCATCAGTATTTTCAAATATTATCCTTTTTCTTTCACTTTTTGGTGCGGTATTGGATATTACATTAGGTGAATCACTGTAATTTGGATTTGCGTCAATGATTTTTATCTCCTTTTTCCCGGCCTTCATGATCTGCATAACATTCGGCAGTCTTGGATTATTAATTTCCTGTGCAACAGATATTACAACCGGCATGGCCTGGGTCTGAATCACATTATATTCCTCAAGCTCCAAGGTGGCTTTTACATTTTTATCCGCTATTTCTATGCCTATGGCATTGCTAAGAAGTGGTATTTTCATTTTTTCAGATAGTACCGGTGCAAGAATACCAGAATATGAATCTGATGACTGGTTGCCTAGGATAATGATATCAAAATTTTTGTCCTTAATATATTCATAAATTACATTTGCTGTTACATGCGGGTTAGATTTTTTGTAACCCTTTAATATAACACCGGTGTCAACACCCATGGCATATGCCTCCTTTATTGCAGATGTTGTTTTATCGGTGCCAAAGGATATGCCGGTTATTTCCCCACCATATTTTTCCTTTAACTGGACTGCGGCCTCTATGGCATTCTTGCTTAGGATGTCAAGTTTCAAGGGGAGATTATCAAGAATCGGCTCTCCATTTTCATTTGTCTTCAGCTGGTCCATATCTATGGTCTGTTTAATCAGGACTGCAATATTCATAATTATGTGATGTTTTAATTAATATTTAATTTTTCCAAAAAGAATGAATATTATTATACATAAATATAAGGTTACATATAAACAAAAGACTTTATAAAATATAAAAAAATGTGGTTTAAGTGATATTTATGTTAATTTTACAGGCTGGTGGTGCGCTTGGAATATAGCGGTACATTCATTGTTGATTATCCATTAGATGATGTAAATAATTATTTTTCAGATATAAATAATGTTATACCCTGCCTGCCGGGAATATATGACCTTAAAATAGGTGAGATAATACAATGCAGGGTTAAGTTCGATATTTCAGATGAGGGAATAGGAAACCTGAGCACTGTATCAGGTAAAATGTCTTTTAAATATAACAAAAATGAGAATAGGGTAAATATAAACGGAAAGGGTAAAATAGAGGGTTCTAAAATAGTTTTTAATATAGATATCACGTATGAAAAATACAATGACAAAACAAGCATTACATGGAAAAGCAAATTTGATTTTGGAATACTTATGAGGCTTATTGGCATTCAAAAAGTTGAGGATATATCATTAAAGAATATACAGCAGACAATTCACTGCATAGAATCCAGGCTTGTATATAATTAATAA
>NZ_LKBH01000104.1:0-2115 GCF_001402935.1 Acidiplasma cupricumulans
GTTTAATATCCTCCCTAGAAAATGTTTCCCTTCTTAAAACAGCATTTAATATCCTTACCCTTGCAGATTTGACCTTGTTGAAAAGTTCTGGGGTTATTTCATTTATTCCATGTGCATTTTTAGCATGTGCCTGTATTACAGGTATTAATTCCTCTATGGAATCTGCCTTTACGTCAAATCCGCAATCCATTCCTATATCCTTGCATTTAAATTCGTATCCCATTTATATCAATTAATTTATTATTTTATTATATTAAAAGCGTGCATATCATATGTGATACTAAATTACAAATTATTGAAGATATATTCCTCAATAATTTTTCTCATCCCCCTTCTTAATGTGGACTGCACTGATTTTTTGCTTACCCCCAATTCCTGGGCTATACCATTAAGGTCTATCTTTCTGTTAAAATCAAAATATCCCTTTGAATATGCGGTGTATAATATCTCCTTTTGCCGTAATGTTAATTCACCAGGCAAATGTTTGTCAGTAATATAATAGTTATATTTTATTCCAGTTACATTCTCCAAAAGTTTTTTTAATGCATTCTTATTTTTTAATAATATTTTATACTGCACCTTCTGATTTTCAAAAATTCTTACGGATATTATTATTGCACCAGAAACTGCAGATGACCTGCAGATTTCGCAGCTTCGCGTTTCCATCCATGTTTTATCCTTTTGATTTTTATAAACAGTTATGTTATCGTCCCTAAGTTTTTCCATATTTTTGGAATACTGGTCAATGCCCATTAGGTGGTTTGTACAGTCTATTCCCGGATTTATCTGAAATATTCTTGCATTTAAATTAACAGTTGAAAGTTTTTTTAAAACACCACATGATGGTTTTTCAGCCGTTAATATGATCTCTATTAAGTCCTCTGCCATTAACCATATTATAAAAAACATGTTAATAAATTATGGTTTTGCATTTATTATTTTGTTAAATATTTTTTAATTCCTGAACAATTCCGGATAAATGATTTTCATACCATCCATTCTATCCTTAAAACCGTTGAATATTCTGTTAACCATGAACGAGGATGCCATCATTATTAAACCTGTTATTATTATAATATAGGGAAAGAAAATAAATTCGGATAAAATACCAAAAATAACGGCCATTACCGGTGATGAACCGCCGGAAAATACAGTTGTTATGGAATTAAATTTTCCTGTTATGCTATTTGGAACACTGTTTATTATTAATGTTTCAATATAGACGTTTAAAAATGCTATTATAATACCAAGAAATACTGCCAAAACAGAGTCAAGTATTGCTATTCTGTTTAATGCAATAAAAATAAATATTGCCCCTATGCCAAAAACAAATAATTTAAGCAAACCGGATTTTTCAGTAAATTTTTTCATTGCAATTATTCCACCAATAAGCATTCCCATGGGAAAGCCGGCTATGAAAAAAGTATAATATATGGGAGGTGCCCTCAATATTATATATATTAGTGCTGAGGAAAATACATCAAGTGAAACAAATAGTCCATTTAAAAGCATTGTAAATAATAGAAATGGAATAATACTTTTAATGATCTTAAAGGTGTAATTAAAACCATTACTTATGGAAATATTACTGTATATTTTTGCAGGGTGATTCCCCAAAATCATGATTACAGCCACAACTGAAATAACAATGAGGAATAAATAAAAATAGCGCCTTTCTAAAAATATGAAAAAACCACCGGACAGTGTTCCGGCAAGTGTAAACAGCCCTGAGGATGTTTGATCAAGAGATTGCGCCTTTACCATGCTATTTTCTGGAATTATCTCCTTTGTGATACCGCGAAAATCATCGGATATTACCCACATTAAGAGTGATGAAAGGAAATCCACAGCGTATATAAAAAATAATGATTTATTGATTAAAAGCAATAAATAAACAAAGACCATTAAAATGTTGGTTATTATAAAAATTTTTTTTCTGTCATATTTATCAATTATGTGTCCCTCTGGAAGTGATATTATAATATATCCAAGAAAGGAGAAGGCAGGTATAAGGCTAACAAGAAAAATAGATTTATATTCATCAACTATTTCCCACATGAAATATATATAATAGGCTATATTTGAATATCTTGAAATATTTCTTGAAATTAGGTA
>NZ_LKBH01000105.1:0-2077 GCF_001402935.1 Acidiplasma cupricumulans
AAAAGCCTTCACTTAATTAATGCAATCATTCAATAAACATTTATCAAATATATACATTTCAAATTTTAAGGTAAATGAATTTATTAAAAAATTATATTGCTTTAAAATATCAAACGTATTATCATCTCCAAATAAAAAAGAAATAACAAATTTAATACATAATATGGAAAAAAGTCAGAACGTGGTATTTTCATATCTATGGGATAAAAATATAATGGTTGGAATCTTAAATAAGCAACATATAAATAACCCAATTGTTCTGGATAAATATAAACTGGAATTAATACCATATGAATCCATAGATGCTATAAGTTATCAAAATATCAAAGATTTATTTTTGAAATATTTTCAAAGAACATTTTATGGCAAATTAATTATAGATAAAGACCATTTTTATAATAAAAATATTTTCTATAAAGATGACATAATTACATTAGATGGTTTTCAGCTTAAATTCAACACTCTTAGTAATGGAAAAATGATAATGGTTATAGATTATAAGTACAAGGTGCTTAAAAAAATTGTTAATCAAAATTATATAGAATATATAAAAGAGACTTTAAAATATAGACCTGTTATAAAATTATTTGATTCATTATCAAAAAGATTCGTATTTATAAATAAAATAACTGACGCTAAAGTTGGCGATTTTTGTATTCCAGGATATAATATTAAACTGGTAGATTACCTTAAAAACAAATATGCTGAAACTGAACCAATAGATGCGAATCAAAACGTTCTAATGTCAGGTAACTATGCTTACAGTCCTCAATTTCTATATTATACTGCAGGCAATGTAGATTATGACAAAAGTAAATTTTTTATAAATACTTATAATAGATATAAAAAAATAAAAGGCATTGTAAAAGATTTTAATCTGTTAACAATAAAAATTAATAATTTAAATCTAAGTTTTAAACCATTTAACACCGAAGAAAATTTCATTTCTTTTAAAAAACCTGTAAGGAGATTCTATAAATCGGACAAGGGTATTAACAGATCATTATCACATGGTTTTTTAAGGGTTAACCCTTTAGATCATATTTTTATTTATTCTGATTTAAAAAGTAATATTACAGACAATATTTATAAATGGTAACAACTAAAAATATTTTGTATGTCCGTAAATAATTTTTTGTAAACGTCATAATGTTCACCCATATGAATATGTTCAAATTCATGTGCTATTTGTGGAATGCCTAAAACATCCAAACTTGAATTTATAATGATTACATACATTGTATCTAATGGTGGTTTTGTGTATTTAGCCGTGAAAAATGGTGTTGAAATAAAGTCATTGCCATCCAGTATTATAACATCAGTCTTTATATTTAATATTTTTTTAAGTTTTGACGAAATACTATCCAAAATATGGTGTAGCTTGTTATCACCTGTAACTAGTAGATTGGGCATTATTAAATATAAATCATTTATATTAGAACACATCATTTTATTGGCTGTATCTAATAAATCTTTTTTTATCTCTATATTTGTGGTTATACAAGCCTGTTCTAATAATTTATTGATATAATCTATATACTTTTTAAATCTTGATATGATAATATAAAAAATCTGATTATCTTTATATTTTTCCTTAAAAATATTTAAGTTACCATCATAAAAATTTATTTTGTTTTTCATTATTTGAAGATTAATATTATCCAAATTAGACATTATTAATCATCTTTAGTTGATACAGTTTTTATTTCTTTTATTGCATTATAAATGTTGAGGAAAACATCAATTTGCTCCTTCTTATATTTTTTTAATTGCATTTCTTTTTTTAGCTGTAATAATTTTTCTGATAATTCCTGTCTATTTAGTCTATATATTTCTCTTAATTTTAAATTTATATTACAAATTAAATCGTCATTTTCATATTCCTTATTACTAAGGATATTAAGAAGCTTTTCTCCACCGTCAATATATGCATTTAAATCATTATTGCTTCTATTATTAATGATCTGATCAATGGCATATGCTGCATTAACAGCAGTTTGTAACAAATCCAGTTGGGCTAAATTTTGTTCTTTTATATGCCATGAGGTATGAAACATTAATTTAATATATTAATAGA
>NZ_LKBH01000106.1:0-1987 GCF_001402935.1 Acidiplasma cupricumulans
ATTTTTATTTATTTAAACATTCAACTGTTTTTCCGGGACATACCTTAAGATTCCTGCAACCCCGCCAAATGCTGTTTTTAAAAGCCTCCCCTCATCGCTATCCTCTGATACAAATTCAACGGTGGTTCCCGCAGCATCTGCAAGTTTGTACAAATCCTCTATAAAATCGTCCTCACGCTCGTAATTCATTGGAGTCCCATCATTGTCACACAGTGGCTGCTCCTCAGGCTCCTCAGTAAATGTTTTTTCAGCGCCACAAACAGGACATTTGTAAAAATATTTTATTTTTCTTATTGAATCCGAAATTATTAATAATTCAAGGTTCTTCATTTTCAATGCGTTTACAACGGCATTTTCCCCGTAAACACCGAGACCGCCATCAGGTTTTTTTATCTCCCTCAAGAACCTGTTTATTATATCCTTTTCTCTTGTAATTCTCATATCTTTTATTGATTCCGATGCCTTTTCCACGAGCTCCCTGAGCCCGGATTCATCCGTGTAACCTATATCAAACATATATTTTATTTTCTCCTTTATCTCATTCCTCAGGTATGATTTCTCCACAAAATATTCCTTTGTTGCACCAGGTCCACCAACAAATATTGTGATTATATCCTTAATAACAGGCATAAACGTTGCATTGGCAATATCCCCTATTTTTTTATAAAATTCATTTGCAGCTATTTCTATAAGCCTTTCAAACCTTCGGCTTGACTGACCACCCTGTCGGTGTTTGCTTGGCACAAGTGAATATTCATAGTCAACAACCTCAATTTTTGTTCCCTTTAAAAAGCCTATGGTTGCCTCCTTTCGGTCTATTACAAGAAGCCCATAAAGTTCCTTCTCCCTTAGCTGATCTGTCAGCTGCTCAAGATGGAAGCTTGAGTCGCACTTGTACAAAAATGTCTGTATTGGTTCAGGTGGCTCTATGATTTTTGTATACATCTCTGTTTGATCTCCCCTTGTGGCAACATGGCCGACGAAAAATACAAGTCCTGTTTCTGGTGGCTGCTTATAATATTTTAACCTGGACATAATTGATTCTATTGCCGCAAGCACATTCTTCCTTGTAGTCTTTGATTTTATATTGGCCGATGTTGAGTATTCCTCTCTTAAATACTGGACAACGTCTGATATCTGCTTATCTGGTGGAATGTAAAGTGAAATTAATTCTGTTCCCCTGCCATGAAGCCTTGACAATTCCTCCATGGCTTTTTTAAATTCATACCTCTTATAATCCTCGCTTTCCATAACAGAAAATTTTATAATAATATTTAACCTTAATGAAAAAATGAGAAGCGTTGTAATTTCACTTGGCGGTTCAATTATTTCAATGGAAAAATTAAATCTGGAGTTAATGAAGTCCGTATCCTCGACACTCCAGAAGATAAATACATATGATAAATATGGCATAGTGGTTGGTGGTGGCAGACTGGCAAGGACCTATATTTCAGATTTAAAGGCATATAATGTTAATGACAATATACTTGATGAAATAGGGATTAACGCAACAAGGATCAATGCACTTGCCCTAACCACATTTTTTGATGATGTAAACTCTAAAATACCAACAACAATAAACGATGCTGCCGAAATGATCCATAATTACCGTTATGTAATTATGGGTGGGACTGAACCGGGACATACCACCGATACAGTATCAACACTATTTGCGGAAAGGATTGGCGCAAAAATTTTAATAAACGCAACATCTGTAGACGGTGTTTATTCTGAGGATCCAAGAAAGTTTAAAAACGCAAAAAAATTTGATAAAATATCATATGATGATGCCATTAAAATTTCGGTAAATAATTCAATTGGTGCGGGAACAAATGTTTTTATGGATATAACATCGCTGACAATAGCAAAAAGGGCTGGAATAAAAATTTTTGTAATAAACGGTATGGATATGGATGAATATATAAATATTTTAAATTATGAAAGGTGTAATGGCACTGTAATCTCATAATAAAATGCGCCAATAAAA
>NZ_LKBH01000107.1:0-15474 GCF_001402935.1 Acidiplasma cupricumulans
TATTTTAACTCCTAAAACTCGTCAGTATCTCATTGAAGGTCATAACCTTTCAATCCTATTAAGGTTCTATTTTAACTTTTTTGTAAAGTGTACCTGTATCAGCATTTTATTTCTTTCAATCCTATTAAGGTTCTATTTTAACTTATAAAACATCTTTAAAAAATCTTGAAAGATTAGAAACTTTCAATCCTATTAAGGTTCTATTTTAACTGGCATTGCAATTTCAGGTTCAAACTCAAGCAGATATTCCTTTCAATCCTATTAAGGTTCTATTTTAACTATAGAATGCGATACTGAAGACGGAATAAGGACTGACTTTCAATCCTATTAAGGTTCTATTTTAACTATAAAATCCTCTCCAGCCATGCCGATATCCTGAAACTTTCAATCCTATTAAGGTTCTATTTTAACTCAAAGGGCATAGGTGTTTACGGTAACGATACCTTCTTTCAATCCTATTAAGGTTCTATTTTAACCATTTCTGGGGCTGGGGTTCTGTTTATGTTAATTCCTTTCAATCCTATTAAGGTTCTATTTTAACGAAGTAGCACAGAAACTGAAAGGTGCTGATAATTCTTTCAATCCTATTAAGGTTCTATTTTAACTTGTATTTCGTCAATGCTATCATTGTCATATTCATCTTTCAATCCTATTAAGGTTCTATTTTAACAAGAAACTTTCAAAAGAGGGGAATACCTGCATATCAATCTTTCAATCCTATTAAGGTTCTATTTTAACCCGTCGCCCTTAGAATCACTATCTCCAGAATGGTAACCTTTCAATCCTATTAAGGTTCTATTTTAACGCATGACAAAAGACTTTATGAGCGAAATATCTCAAGAACTTTCAATCCTATTAAGGTTCTATTTTAACTTTAAATAACATAGACATAAGGGATATAATAGTCCCCCCTTTCAATCCTATTAAGGTTCTATTTTAACTAAGTCTACATTTGCCTGATTGTCTGCTTTGCCTGACTTTCAATCCTATTAAGGTTCTATTTTAACTTATTTTCCGTGATATTGTCTAAATCGTATATTCCTTCTTTCAATCCTATTAAGGTTCTATTTTAACTCGAGTAGGGCTTCCATAATGTCTTTATCTGAAAACTTTCAATCCTATTAAGGTTCTATTTTAACCCTTCCGGGAAAAACAGGATAGTCGCCATCGAACCTTTCAATCCTATTAAGGTTCTATTTTAACTTGTCTCTATTTGTGCCACATCAAACATGTTTTTTCTCTTTCAATCCTATTAAGGTTCTATTTTAACTTATCTGCTAAAACACTATGTAATGACATTTTTATCTTTCAATCCTATTAAGGTTCTATTTTAACTATAACACCACCAACGATAACGGCCATAACTACAAACTTTCAATCCTATTAAGGTTCTATTTTAACATGTATTTCTCCAAGTTTAGATATAAAGGAATATTCGACTTTCAATCCTATTAAGGTTCTATTTTAACTATTATCAGTGATAGGACTAGGAGCAGCAGCCTTAAGCCTTTCAATCCTATTAAGGTTCTATTTTAACAAAAAAACCATCCATAAGAATAGATGACGCATTTGTCTTTCAATCCTATTAAGGTTCTATTTTAACCAAAGGATGAATTTAAAAAAATAGATGACCTTCAGAAATCTTTCAATCCTATTAAGGTTCTATTTTAACTGGTTATTGTTCCTGGAACTTTAGAAGGTGGAACATCTTTCAATCCTATTAAGGTTCTATTTTAACTCAATACAGTAGATACCAATCTTACAAATGAATTAATCTTTCAATCCTATTAAGGTTCTATTTTAACTAATTATAAGAAATGGTAAAAATTATTTAAATTTTAACTTTCAATCCTATTAAGGTTCTATTTTAACTATAATTCCGGGACTAAAGAAGGCAGCAGACGCTTCCTTTCAATCCTATTAAGGTTCTATTTTAACTATCGATTAAAATGGCGTCATGCACCGCAATATTTTTTCTTTCAATCCTATTAAGGTTCTATTTTAACTATTTTTATGCTCTTTAAACCCTTTAAAAACATTACTTCTTTCAATCCTATTAAGGTTCTATTTTAACTCTCTCTGCCATGCTGTCTTGTCAAAAGTCATCAGTCTTTCAATCCTATTAAGGTTCTATTTTAACTTTTAACTACTGGCTTTGCAAAGTCCTTCCTTTCTGCTTTCAATCCTATTAAGGTTCTATTTTAACCTATGCCATATGAAAACCTTTATGTCCTAATGGTAAAACTTTCAATCCTATTAAGGTTCTATTTTAACTAATCTCAAGGTCAATATTTTTAAACTTCCGTGAAACTTTCAATCCTATTAAGGTTCTATTTTAACTATACTCAGCCTTCTTCTTTGAGTACCCCTTCCTTTCGCTTTCAATCCTATTAAGGTTCTATTTTAACATTTTAGAACTGCAAAACCCGTTTCTTCCTCAAAGAGCTTTCAATCCTATTAAGGTTCTATTTTAACGAACAGTGGCGGACATTGCCAGCGCAACCATCCCAAACTTTCAATCCTATTAAGGTTCTATTTTAACGTTCGATGGCGACTATCCTGTTTTTCCCGGAAGGACTTTCAATCCTATTAAGGTTCTATTTTAACTCAAATTCAGGGACTTCAACCATTGATCTGCCAATTAACTTTCAATCCTATTAAGGTTCTATTTTAACCTTCCATTCCTGAACCCAATGGCGAACTTCACATATTCCTTTCAATCCTATTAAGGTTCTATTTTAACTTTTTAACACCTTGAGGGCATGGTTATTTATCTTCTTTCAATCCTATTAAGGTTCTATTTTAACTTAAAATATTTTGAAAATGGCAACGGCAAAAATATACTTTCAATCCTATTAAGGTTCTATTTTAACATAGCGAAGCCGACAGCCACAACCGGCTCGGCAAACCTCTTTCAATCCTATTAAGGTTCTATTTTAACATAGCCAGCAGCATTGCAAGAAGATAAAAAATCATCTTTCAATCCTATTAAGGTTCTATTTTAACTTTAGTAGTATGGGGGGATTTTCCGTTGAACCCCCTTTCAATCCTATTAAGGTTCTATTTTAACAAAGGTAACCAACGGGGAGAAAAAAGCTGTTAATACTTTCAATCCTATTAAGGTTCTATTTTAACTGTGTAAATGGGAATGTTATCGCTCAGGGAATTGTCTTTCAATCCTATTAAGGTTCTATTTTAACGGGGAGTATATAAACGATGAGGTGAAGAATGAGATTAACTTTCAATCCTATTAAGGTTCTATTTTAACGCCAATTCAAGCGGCTCATTCCTGCCTGAAACAATATCTTTCAATCCTATTAAGGTTCTATTTTAACAAGATAATGAAAATGAGGAGCAGGTACCTGGAAGGAAATCTTTCAATCCTATTAAGGTTCTATTTTAACTATTTTTATATTTTTCAAACCTTTTAAAAACATTATTTCTTTCAATCCTATTAAGGTTCTATTTTAACCTAAAGGCTCTCTACTATAATATTGAGCCAACCAGATGCTTTCAATCCTATTAAGGTTCTATTTTAACGCCCATCCATGGTTGTGGTGCACCAATGCCATAGAACTTTCAATCCTATTAAGGTTCTATTTTAACTTTTATGCCCATGTTGACTCTTCAAAAACTACAGAGCTTTCAATCCTATTAAGGTTCTATTTTAACTTTTTTATCTGCTTTCTTTATGGCCTGTTCTTCCTTCTTTCAATCCTATTAAGGTTCTATTTTAACTTTAGGGAGCACTTCGTTTTGCGTCTCCTCGTCTATCTTTCAATCCTATTAAGGTTCTATTTTAACTTGACATTATCGGGTGTCCCCTCTGGCAACGGAACACTTTCAATCCTATTAAGGTTCTATTTTAACTTTGAATCTGAGCCGGCAGGAATAACAAATGCAATAGGCCTTTCAATCCTATTAAGGTTCTATTTTAACTATGTATGGATTAAGCTTACGGAGCTCTTTTTCTTTCAATCCTATTAAGGTTCTATTTTAACTTATCCAAAAAAGAGAAGCCAGGAAAAAAAACAAGGACTTTCAATCCTATTAAGGTTCTATTTTAACTATTATTCAAACCAGACCAGGAGAAATGTTTTAAAATACTTTCAATCCTATTAAGGTTCTATTTTAACCTGTATCAGTAAGCCAGGATATGCAGAATATAACAGACTTTCAATCCTATTAAGGTTCTATTTTAACTCGAAATATTCCAGGTCTCTTTTGTCAATGTCCTGGACTTTCAATCCTATTAAGGTTCTATTTTAACTGGAAATCAACGGAATAGGTTATCAATTTGAGGAACCTTTCAATCCTATTAAGGTTCTATTTTAACTAAAGCGTTGTATTCAGTTGTCCCGAATGCTATATACTTTCAATCCTATTAAGGTTCTATTTTAACCAGAATTAAGGGGAAAATAAGGAGTTTCCTCACTGCTTACCTTTCAATCCTATTAAGGTTCTATTTTAACCAATATAAAATTTGAGTGGAAACATAGAAAAATAAAGCTTTCAATCCTATTAAGGTTCTATTTTAACCATGTGCATGTAAAACTTTAGGTTTAAGGTAACATTCTTTCAATCCTATTAAGGTTCTATTTTAACTGAATGGCCAGTCTTCTGGTATAGTCTGGCTTGAAAACTTTCAATCCTATTAAGGTTCTATTTTAACATTTTTACCTAATACAGTTAACAAAAGAAAGTATATTCTTTCAATCCTATTAAGGTTCTATTTTAACTTTCTAACACCAATAGCCTTTTTTCCAATCAGAGACTTTCAATCCTATTAAGGTTCTATTTTAACTTTCCATAATCATCTTCATATATACCATGTGCATGTAACTTTCAATCCTATTAAGGTTCTATTTTAACTGAAAGCATTGCATCGAGGTTTGCAAGGGAGAATAATCTTTCAATCCTATTAAGGTTCTATTTTAACAGGAAATTTCCAAAAGCTATGAATGGAATGGAAATACTTTCAATCCTATTAAGGTTCTATTTTAACTCCTAAAACTCGTCAGTATCTCATTGAAGGTCATAACCTTTCAATCCTATTAAGGTTCTATTTTAACTAAAAAAGTTTTGGAAAATATCATAATAGAGGAATTCTTTCAATCCTATTAAGGTTCTATTTTAACCCGTTATAGATAATCTGTATTATAAATAAAAAACTTATGACAATTTTATAAAAAAGTACTCAAAGTTCATAATTGGAAAAGAGTATTTAAAGGTTTGATCATATGTTAAATTATATTGCTGAATTCATATGACACTCCAAGCTTTATTCTCTTTACAAGCTTTTCATCCCTAAGAATAAAAAACTGTATTGAATCCTCTGATTCAACAATTTCTTTTTTTAATCTTTCTTTTAAAATTCTTAAGCTTGCCCATCCAATATCTCCTATAAATACAGAATTTTGAATCCTAATTAAATATTGCAATGAAATCTTTCTAATTTTATCAACCCTTTTTTCATTAATATCATATGTAAGTATAATCCACAATTTAATCCCTCATAATATATGGTTTGTATTGTTTATTCTCCATTATCTGTTTTTCAACTTTATATATCTCAAGACGTATTAGAAACTTATTAGAAACTTTCCTTCTCAAGGAAGAAACGTAAACAGTTTCCCTCAACTTTTCCTCAAATGCAACAAGAACTTTTCTCTTTCCAGCCTCATTTAAATATATACCGTTATCGTCTATGAAATCAGACTTTTTCATTATTTTCAAGTTTATTAACTTTAAAATAACTCTATCACAAAATACTGGCCTAAAGATTTCTGCGATATCCAAGGAAAGACTACTACGTCTTTCACTGGGTTCATGAAGGAAGCTTATTGATGGTGATAAATGAGTACTAAAAATTTGTGACCCTATTATTCCATACAAAACAGAGTAAAGGTAACTCATCATTGAATTTATATAATTTCTTGGAGGCATTCTAGATCTAGAAATTACCTTAAAATCCTGAGGCAATTTTAAATCTAAAAGTTCCAGATATTTAATGTGTATATTACCCTCTATGCCCATTAATTCTGATATAGAGACAGCCTTACTTATTTCATTTACTGGTACCCTTAAATTTCCAATTCTGAGCCGTTTGCATAATTTCGCCATATTTTTGGCTGCTCCTAATACAAAACTCCTTGCCAGCTTAAGTCTTAAATCTGGATTATTATAATATGCTGCCTGGTGAGTTATAACATATCCACTCTGTAAATAATCTTCGGGTATAATACTAGAAATATACCAGCCATAATGCGAATACAAAAAAACTGGAATATTTTTTTTGGATAATAATTGTAATACGGGAGTAGTTATAGTAAGATTTCCAAAGACAAGTATTTCATCTATATTTTCTATCGGCAAAAAAGATTTCTCATTCTGGTTTTGGAATACTACAGATTCATTAACTTTACTAAGAGATCCAGATTGTAATATATAATAAGTCTCTCCCATTTTTATCATCCCCAGCAGAAAAATGCATAACTACAACCATGAGAACAGTAATAATTCTTAACAGGTTCTGGCATTTTATCATTTCTTAGATTATTTATATTTTCATAAGCTTTTTCTAATTTAGATAGTAATTCAGGGGTTTTTTCCACTATTTTTATTTTATTTGCACCCAATAAATGTAAAACTCCATACCTAACCTTAAAACCCTCATTTTCAAGCAATTCGATATAATGTAAAACCTGGAAAATATCTCCCTCTAAAGCTTTGCGGCCTCTTTTAAATTCATGCACTATATAATTTCCTTGAGTATCTATTTCAAGATTATCAATTTCATTATGACCTATTCTTATACCATGATAACCATATTTTCTATTTCTATTGTTTAAAAAATTTCCGTGTTCTATAAATTGATTTTTATCTATAATATAAAACGTATGTATAGACATCCACGCACGCCTTTTGCATATAAAATAATAATTGATATCTGTTCCCTTAATTGATTTTATATCATAATTCATCCTTAACCTCCAAATAAAGTCTTTCATAATCTCCTGTGGCCTTTATTATGTCTTTGATTCCTTCCTGCAATTTCTTTGATTCCCCATCACAATCTAAGTTAAAATTTGAATTTATGTTGTTAAGTATTAAATTTCTTGCTTTGTAAGGTGATACATCTTCATATTTCATTTCACGATCATCTACAGGTATTCCGCTTACCATAACATGAAACTGATAATTTGGGCTCTGATTATACCCATTCACAATATAATAACCGTTTTTTTTCATAACAATATTCTTATTTTTATGAATCCAGATATCGTCATATGAAAATTGTTCATCATAAACAATATCGGTACCTGCTCCTTTATTAGCCTCAGGTATAAATCTGAATATACTTTCATAATATTTATTCCACCATTTTATTATATTTTTTAAATCAGGTATATCATTTCTCATTTCGTTAAATTTGGAATGATCTTCTTTAATCTGTTTGATGATTTTAAGAGTCCTTCTGGTATTATTAAAAGATTTAGTGAACCATGTCCCCTGTTCTTCCTTTAGAAAATTTTCTTTTACTGTTTTGGTTAAATTTATGGAAAATTTATCGGCAATTAAAGCTGCATAAACACCTATATATCCTGAATTAAAAATTCTTTCTTTTTCTGGTAACCTTTTTGAAATAAAAGTTATAAAATCTTCGAAATTTTTAATCTTTGCCAGATCAGCTTTATTTCCTATTTCACTTTTAAATATTATAAATAAATTGCTTTTGCTTGTCATATTCCTCCCAATTCTGCCAAATCTTTGAATAAAATTCTTTAAATCCAATCCAGTCTCTATGATAAAATTATTAAATTTTTTAGGAGGGTTAATACCTTGTTCTATTATGTTTGAACCAATAACAATCCTTGGTCCTTGTTCAAATATATTCATATATGATTCATATTCAGGATCATGGAAAGCATCAACTAGTGCTATTTGATCATCACTGATATGAGATTTTATAACTTTATAAATAGAATCAATGTTTCGAATTGAGTCAGCAATTATAAACCAGTAGCCAGATTTTAGCAAATCAATATTTTGCTCAATAAAATTGGCTGTATTATGATTATCTGGAATTGATATCGATATGGGGCCCTGTAGAAGCACATTGTCATTTTGTTGATAGCTTCTTTCCACATTAATAATCTCAGTATTGCATTCGCCAAAAAGTTCTATTATTAAGTTTTTAATATATATAGGGATTGTTGCACTTGAGAACATTATCTTTATGTTCTTATTTATTAATTTTAATACAGCTAATAATATATTTAACTGGTCTCTTGTATAAATATGAATTTCATCAACTATTATAATTTTTAAGCCGTTTATTATAAAATCAGTTAGTGAATCTGAACTTCTGCCATTTTTATAGTTATTTAACATAATATAATAAAAAATTTCAGGATTTGATATTATTATTTTTTTTCCTGTTATAATATTTTTGATTGCATCATCTTTTGTGCACTCTGCATAGCCACTATTTTTAAAATATTTTATTTCATTATTAATGGCATTTGAGTTTAAAATACTGACAGCTGTATCGGTTTTAAAATTTTCATAAACCTCATTCGAAAGGAGGTTATTTGGGAGTAATATTAAAATAAATCCCTGTGTAAGCATTTTTTTGAATCCATATGTTTTCCCAGATCCTGTTGGAGCATTTAATATTGCAATTTCTTTTTTATTTGTTGCAAAATCTTCCATTTTTTGCTGGAAATCACGGCTTATATATGTTGGAACAAGATCTAATTTAATCATCATATGCCCTAACAACCTCATCTTTTGTATAATAACCCATTAAATAATATTGTAAAACTAAATGAGATACATAATCTGATTTTTTCTCAATATGCTTGCCCAAAATATTTTGAACTGTATATAAGTTGATTACAGCTTTAATATCTACATTTGTTCTGGCTATCTTGAGCATGCCTGTTCTATTGTTCCCCACTCTTACAACTTCGGGTATTTTTAAATTTTTAAAATACTCTGAATCATAAAGCAAATAGGAATAAAAAACATTTCCTGGTTTTATTGGTTGCACAAAAAAGAAATTTTTATACATTAATGATCCGGTTTTAAATGTTGGATCAACGTTGGAACCATTATAATCTGCTCCTTGCATGGTATTCCTTATCATATTCTTCATAAATACAGTTTCATTACCGGATTCAAGAGCCATTTTTTCGGAAATTGCAGTAGTAAGCCAGAATGGAAACTCCAAGAGTTCCCTATAAGTTGGCCTTGTTTTGTTTAATTCAGGAAATTTAAATAACCCCATCTGCCTTAGGAAGGCATACTTTAAAGCGATATCTCCAATAAAATTAGATGTTCTCATACCTCCAGCTGCCGCAATATAAAAATATTGTATTGGTGATATTACAGTCATTTTAATGGGAATACACTGCATTTAAATCACTTCCAGAACTCTTTCCAGTCATTTTCCATTTTGGCATTAATAACCTCGCAGAGGCTCTGCAGTTCTTTACTATTATTTTTTATAGCTATTACTTCATTTAAAAAGTTTTCCAGGTCATCTCCCATTATGACGTTTTCTTCCCCATAGGAGGAAAGCATTGAAGATTTAATCAAGTTTTCTCCTTCATATTTACCTGATTCCCATGCCTGTTGCATAAGTTCGTAAGATGAAATGGGTTTATCTCCTTTTGAAAAGCCAATAGCAACTATGTGATTTGCAACATTATCACCCAATATCGCCGTTCTTGCACCATATCTTGTTGTACCCAATATTGCAATAAGTTCAAGTTTTAGCAATTCTAGGGAACAATTTTCAAGGGTTACAAACCTTATAAACTTAACACCGGGCTTTATGTATGGAATATTATAAATTGCATTTGATTCTGTTTTCCCCTCAATTGAATGCAATATGGTGCCATCCTCCGATAAAGTGTTGTGTGTAATTCTTGTTGATATCTCCCCAAGTGGTTCAAAGCTGTATGCCCAATCATAGAAACATCTTGAGGCAATTGATCCCATATCCTTACCTGATCCAATGGATGTATCTCCATATAAAAGGCTTACTGGATTTTTTAGATATGTTTTTACTTTATTCATGTTTCTGGCATATCCATCCGGTATCACATTTCCGACCTTGCGAAGTTCAGATAGGAGATAACTTCTTTCAGCCGCTCTCCATTTCTGTGCCGGCACCAGGGCCCTCTCATCATTAAGAAAGTTTTCACTTGTTAATTCTGTGGCATCATTGTTTCTTGATATCATAAATCCTATGGTCTCAGAGATTATCCCTATTTTGGCATAGTATCCATGATTTTTCTTTAGATCAATATTCTCTATTTGTGCAAGCAATCCTCTACTTATTATTTCATTTATTTTACTTATCATTTACCCACCTCTTTTTTTTCTCCATACGCTTTCCATTTTTTATCTGATGCTATATAATATTCTATTTCAAATCCGTCGATTAGATAGGATCTGGTATTTCCCACAGGAATTCTACCCTTAAATTCAGTCATAATTAAATTAATAAGTTCATTTGCAAAATCATTGATTTTGTTGATGTCAGGTTTATATTTTGAATTTGGATTATCACGCAAATACAACCTATTCATTCCTGAATATAAATGCCCGGATACGAATTCCTTTAGTTCCTCCAGATTTTTTGCATTAGTCTCAGCTTTCATCTTTTCAAGCACTTCAAGGCTCTCCCGTAACATCCATCCCCTATCACTTGAACTGCTATCATATCTTAAAAGATAAAGATCTGCAGCTATATTACCTAAATTTTCAATTTCTTTCATCATTTCACCTCTTTTATCATAAACAAGTTTGTGAAAAACATCATAATCGTCTGTTGAGTCTGAAAATCTATAATGGCCTTCAAATATCTGTTTATGAACATAAGAATTAAGCGAGAGATTATTCCTTATATAATCTCTTATAACATTTGCACAGTTATCATAATCAAAATTATTATTTGTTTTTGATACACTCATGAAGAAGGACATCTGGTTTTTAACTGAAGCTAAATTGTTGCACCTCAATTTATTCCATTTCATGCTATTTAATATTGAACTTTCGATTTCCATATTTATTGTTTCGTTCCATGTATTATAAAATAAATTATTAGAAAAGCTAATTAAAACGTGTAGTTTTGACTTGCTTGCTATATCTATGCACATCCTTAAATTTTTTATAAAGTCTGCATCACTTTTTGGATCTGGAAGATATATAAAGTAAGTTGTATCAAACTTAAAATTGTTCATTTTAGCATTATTTTCTTCAATGGTTAATCTAATGTTTCCAACCTGTAATACATCGGTTTCATTAAAGACCTGTAAAAATTTTCCAATGTCCATAAAAGGCACGGCTCCAGGAAATGCTAAAAACAGAACAGTCGATGAATATTTACTATATAATTTCGGCGCAATAATTGATCTTATTGAAAATTCGAATATAGAATACTCATCTATATAACCATTGGCTATTCCAGAAGTAATGATTCTATTGTTGAAAGAATTAGTGCCAATTCCAAATAGATTTTCTTTTGATGCTATTCCACTTTTTCCCTCTTTTCTAGGATATCCATTTATCATAGACATGTTTTTTTTGTCCGGCACTTCTGGGAGATTTAATTCATTATATCCAAGTATTATATTAATAAGTTCTCTAATCAATTTTTGATTTTTTTCACTGTCAAATTCAATGTTAATTTGTTTTAATACACCATTTAAAATGTTATCCCAATTTATGTTTTCGTTATCAATTATTAAGGGTATTAAAAGTGCAGATTTTTCCTGATTATTCTTTGGCAATATATTGGATAATAAATTTTTATTGGACTCAAGTTGAGATTCAAGTAATGACCTAATAAAATTTATATCTTCTCCGGCAAGATCTGAATTTAATTGAATAAATCTAATTAAAAATGTATGCAGTCTTTCTGTTATTTTATCAGCTTCAAAATCCTGTATCTCGTCAAGCTCTAAATAATCCCTTATGGAACGTTCTTTCTTTTTGGTCTGTGTTACACTTGGCAAATCCTTATAGAAATTAATTTTATAGGATTTTAGTTTGGAAAGAATTAGATCCGAATACATTTCTGCATTTTTACGAAAATCGTCTTTTAATATAATATTTTCTAAATGGACGACCTGTTTAAACTTATCATTGTCTAAAACAAATTTTTTAAGTGTCTCTAAAGATATAAATCCTATTTTATTGCTTGATATGTCCACTCTTCTGTCTGTAAATGCTATACCATTTTCTAGATGAGCAATATTGCTAATTTTATTCATGACCAGCTTGGCAAGTTCATCATAATTTAATTCAATTGGATTTTCGCTCACATAGTAGATTGTATTTAAAGTAGACCATAAATAGAATCCATCATTGATATTCTCTTTTCCCCTCTTTATGATTTCTTCTGTTAGTACCACTTTAAGTATGGACGTCAAGGTAATATATGGAGTCGCATTTATTCGAATTTTATGTATATTATTTTTAGGTATAACCGGTTCATTGTTATATTTGATATCGTGCAGAACCGGATTATCCTCTAGAAAAATTGAGGAGAGCTGATCAGCAAGTCTTGAAAAGTTACTTTCAAATGATAGATCTGATTCTGGATTTATATCTATTGAATTTGCATGAAACTGTGTCCCTTTTTCTGTTGAAAAAGCAATAAAATATACATCGTTAGAAGTAAGTTTTAGATCAGTTAATTGGTCTTTAAAATCGTTGATAAGTTCACTTAATATGTCTTTATTATCCATATTTATATTATTGCTGTAATCCTGAAGTTTGTTATAATCATGGAACATATATCCTAAAATAGATCTTTTTAACCTTAGTTCAGTTTTTTCAATGTCATTTGGTTTTGATTTTGTATATTTATAATCTGCTATTTTCAATGCCATTGCTGTCCCACTAAAGATATGTGCAGCATAAAACATATCTGGCTTATTTTTGTAACTTTCCCTTTCATCTCCGCCCTTCGCACATTTCATCCATTCCGGGTTATTCCAAATTTTTGAAAAAAGATTTTCAACTGCCCAATCCATTACATCTGTTATGAAATCGTTCCTAAATGTCATTATATTGCTCAAATTTGCATTTTTATGTTCTTCCATTCAAATCTCCTCCCAGCAACCAAGACCAAGGGATGTTTTTGAACCCAAACCTCTATAATATAATAAAGATAGAGCATCTGGTGTTCCTCGAATTCTGCCGTGTAGATTGAAGCCAGTAGTAATACTCTCCTTTTTCCCATTGCTAGAAATCCTAATTGTCTTTTTTTGGACTTTTAGATCTTCAAATGTAACCTTTGGATTTGGTATTCCAAAATAATTTTTTAATTGATGATATGCCAGTAAATTAAGATTATCTGATACCTCACCCTCATTGCTTAAATATAGTTTTTTATCTTTAAAATTTCTAACAAGAACAGGAGATATGCTTTTAAATTCAATATCATTACGATTTAAATCTAAATTGTTATTAACAGATTTGACACTTTCTATTTTATATGATGTACCTTTAATTTCAATTATAGGGTTTTCGAGGATACCCAACCTTAAATAAGAAATTAAAGCATCATCTATGGATCTGAATATAATATATCCTTGAGGTATATCAAGCCCATTAGCACCATAATTAAACCCCTTTGTAGTTATAATATTACTAAATGTATATAATCCAATTTGGGAGCTGGAATGTAATTTTCTAATATTATTCTGATAAAGTAATAGTTTTTTGTATAAGGATATCCCTATAAAATAATTATATTCGTAAGGTATAATTTTACCATTTTGGCGTTTAATAATCAGTTTGATAGTCTGCATAGTAAACTTAATATATACGAAATATATTAATCTTTCTATGGTACAAAATGACGAAATAAATTCTTCGCTTAAAAATATCGATTTTATAACCTTTGTTGGATTTAAAAGACATCTGGTCTTGAGGTTCCTAGAAGATAATTTAAAGAATTATTTTCCAAATAATATTTATGTTTTTACATCAAATATGGATGAACCATTAGATGAAAATTTTAGAACAAAGCAAGAGATACTCCTGGAATTAGAAAAACTGGCTGATCGGAGACAAATAAATATAAAAAAATATTTTCAAAATGATTTGTGGAATATAAAATATTATTATAAAACTCTAAATTCATTGCCTAATAAGACCCGATATATAATAAATATAAGCGCAGGTCCATCCGTTTTTGCTGCAGCAGGGATGTTATGGGCTTTACAACATAATTATTATGTTTCTTATAGCGTGGAGCATTATGAACACAGGCAATTAATTTCCTGCGTATTTAGGAATATAAATATGAGATCAGTATCAAATTTAACATTTAATACAAATAATGTTGATAAATTTATAATAGAAGCACTTAAAAATGGGATGAATAATACAAATGGAATCAGGCTATTTTTATTAAAAAATTATAATTATCAGACTGGATTAAGAAATATCCAAGAACATATAAAAAAACTTGAAGAATTAGGGCTTATAAGATTGAGTGGAAATAAAGGCTGGGAAATCAATTTTTCAGATGATTTAGAAGCTTTAGGCTATACTGTTCCTAGCTTTTTAAAAAGATAAGTAGCCTTTAATAATTTTTAACGTTATATGGAATATAAAGTTAAAATATAACCTTAATAGGATTGACAAAAAATAATTCCATATAGTGATTGAAATGTAATACCATTTAAAATAGAACCTTAATAGGATTGACATAGAAATATGTCATTAAATGAATTTATATAAATAGCGTGTAAAATAGAACCTTAATAGGATTGTAAAGGCTTTTCCCATATAAATTATTTATGTCATCTGTTTGTATAAGTCTTATAGAACCTCCTTATAATTATTGTGTGATTACTTTATTGTTAAACGGAATCCTGGTATATCATACTCTACTGATTCCGTAATACTTAATACAAATACTATTATTCTTTATTTACTGTTTCCCTTCTTAAATCGAAGAATAGTCCATCCAACATTACAGCAATATACCTATTATCAGGCTTTCGAGTAACAAATTTATTTACCCCTTCCAATGTTAAATCTGTTATTTTTGATATTGATGATGAATATTTATTATTGAATATATCCTTTAATATATTGGTATTCTTCTTTTTGACGAACCATTTAAATACATTGATGTTATAATTTCTCACGGCATACTTTTTGATTTAATTCTATTATGGGACTGTGGAATTTATTAGCCACGTTTACTGGTTTGATAAATCCTTAATCTCATAGTACTTTGTTTTTATATTCGTCTTAGAATAAACCTTTTTTATTTCGAGTTTTCCTCTAAATATTGATCACACACCCTATTTTCATAAGTATTCCTCCTTTTATTTAATGATCATTTAATAATTAACATCGGAATTTATAATTACACAAAATATGGGACACAACCTTTACCCTCTCATAAGTCGACGAAAATTACTATAATTATTAAAA
>NZ_LKBH01000108.1:0-1820 GCF_001402935.1 Acidiplasma cupricumulans
CATGATAATTATTATCATTGATAGGTTAATTATCAATTAATTAATGCAAAATAAACAATAAATAATGAAAATATCAGAAATTCTTAAATAAAAGTTTATAATATTTACTTGTAAAGGTAAGGCATTCCTATAATGTACTGATTTATTTAACTATATTTTAGATAAATCAATATTATAAATATTATTGAAATATGTTATAGAACAATGCCTTATACCATTATAGTCTCAGGGAACGAAATAATATCTATGGATCCCATTATCATATTTACAATAATATATGCAATCATGTAAGAGAATATTTTTATTATCATTCCATTCAATGATTTTGATAATAAATGATCTATATTTAACTGTGATTTCATTCTCTTGAATAATTCTTGTACATTACAATATCAAATTATATACATAGTAAATATATTAAGGAATAATTCTTGAAAACCTTTACGTAATCGTCAATTTGTTTTGTTATTTTGTTTACACCAGTATGATATTATAAGCAACCGTATTAAAATTACAATAAAATGATTACTTATATTAATGAATCCTATTCTATTTATTTTGTGATAATATTTATATCATATTTTATATTACCGTAAATAAATGGAATGACCATATATAAGCGTTATAATATGTGCATTTAAGAGGAAGAATTATATTGATTATGCGATAAATTCTGTGCTGAATCAAACTATTCATCAATCAAAGTATGACTTAATTATTGTAACTAATTTTGATATCACAGTAAAATTAGATAAAAAATATAATTATAAAATCATTGTTAAAAAACTCAACAGAAAAGATTAAATTTAATGGCATATGGCATTAAGGAAGCTAAAGGCGACATATTATGTTTTTTGGATGATGATGATTTATTTAAAAACGATAAATTAGAAATGATATTAGAACTATTTTCAAAGAATGATAAATTAGGTTATATACATAATTCATTTTCTTTAATAGATAGTGAAGGAAATAATATAACATCTAATAAAATAATAAAATTATGGAAACAACCTAATAAAGGTTATTATATTCCTTATGAGAAAATAAAAAGACATTTAAGAAAAATTACTAATTATTGTGGATTGGTTAATTCAAGCAGCATTAGCATAAGATCCTCTATTATTGATAGAGATACATTAGATTACTTTGTAAACTTACCTGGTGATATGGATGAATTCCTATTTTATGAGTTATTGCACTCTGGTTTAGATTTACTAATGACCAAAGATATATTATCATTTTATAGTATACATAAAGAGGGCAATTCTAAGCCTAAAACCCCTTCAGAAATGGTAAAATACATAGGAAGGATTAAGAAAAGCCTTGAAATGTTAAATAAATTACTAGAAAATACTGAATTTTTCCAATATGGGCAGATGAAATTAAAATATTGGATTTACAAAGAACAATTAATAGATGAAAAGTCTCATGTTTCTGTTAAATTCTTATTAATAACCTTTGTAGATGTTATTAAATTTAGAGCCGATTATTATTTATGTTTAGCATTTTTCCTTTATATAAGTTTATTTTCAGAAAATCTACCATAATTTTAATGAGAAAATATTAATATAAAAAATAATGGATAATATAATACTTTTACTGCAAATTCTGTGCATGACAATTCAGCAAATTTAATATATCATGGAAGCATAAAAAAATGTTAAGTATATGTTTTTCATAGGAGGATGTATTTTCCAAGGAATGGAATGGCTATAACTATAATACATCATGCACAGCTAAGGATGCAATAAATGCAATAGATGATGCTATTATAAGGAAATTCAATGGTATAATACCAGATAATATTACATTAAGAA
>NZ_LKBH01000109.1:0-1745 GCF_001402935.1 Acidiplasma cupricumulans
AAATTATGAAACACATTATATTTAAGCATTTTCCAAAAATATAAAGTAATATAATGTAATAATAACATATTATGGAAAATGAGCATACTATAAATAATAATATAAAAGTGAAAAGCAAGAAACCACGATTGAAAAAAGATCTTACCTTTAATGAAATGCTTATGGTGGGTCTTGTTGGTGCCTTCGGAAATGGGGCTCTTTTTGGAACGATAACCATGATAACATATGCTGGCCCTGAGGCAATACTTGCCTTTGTTCTGGGTGCTGCTATATATTCACTTATAGGTCTTACATATATGGAATTGGGTGTTACATATCCTGAGGCTGGGGGCCCCACAAGGTATTCAATATACACACATGGGCGCTGGACAAATATAATAAATGCAATGTCCGATATTATATGGTATTTATTTATACCCCCAATAGAGGTTATATCAGTAATTGCAGGGGTTAATTATTTTGACCCAATATTTATTGCGGCCAGCGGGGCACCCACATATCTGGGCGTTGGCCTTGGTCTTGCACTCATGCTCGCACTTATACCGTTTAATTATTATGGAATAAAGCAATTTGGCAGGTCTTCGCTTTACATAGGCATAGTAAAAATATTCTTTTATTTATCAATGTCACTTGGGCTTATCTTCTTTGCGCTGGATTATGCCAATTTTTATAAATATGGCTTTGCACCATATGGTGTTGCAGTACCACTATTCTCAATAATGCCATATGCAATGTATGATTTTGGGGCCATAAGGGTAATACCAGACCTTGCAGAGGAAACAAATAATAAGAGCAAGATACCCAGGGCAATAGGCATGGTTTTGCTCTTTGAAACTTTGATATATATAAGCGTGGCATTTGCAATAATAATGGGAACAAACTGGTCACTTATAGGTGTTTCCCCCGGAGATTTCCTGGCCGTTCAGGCAGCATTCCACGGCGATAATCCATTCTTTATACTCGGAAAACCATTTCCCCTGGTGTTCATAGCTGCAGTGGTAACCGGTGTTTTAACACCATTTGTCACAGGATACATATATTTAGGATCTGGAACACGTGTGCTGTTTTCCATGGGAAGATCGGGTTACATATCAGATAAGTTAAAGGGAATTGAAAAAAAGCATTCAATTCCACTTCTTTCCTTGATTGTTTTTGCCGTTGTCGGTGTAATACTTGTATTTGTTACTGCCCCTGTACCGAGCATATACACATTTATAGATGATGCCACTGCTGCAGGCTATATAGGCTTGATAACCAACCCCATTGCATTAATGGTTACCAGAAGACAGGGGATAACCAAGAAAAGCGATATGGTAAGGGGTATGAGCATAATCGCACCACTGGCAACTGCCGGTTCTGCACTTATTGTTTTCTGGACAGGATGGCCATCAGAACCATATGCGGTGCTTTTAATAGCGGCAGGTTCAGTATTATTTGGTATAATATCAAAGGTTAAAATAGGTGCCAAAAATGCATTGTGGTATGTATTTTTTATAGCCTTTATAACATTTATGGTGGCCACAAGCCATGATGGGCTGTCATCTAGTGTATTCCCGCAGTATTTCACATACATGGAGGGAACAATAATTACATTTATAGTGGCTCTGGTTGTAATATACCCGCTTGGGGTTTTATCCGGGTTTAAAAAACAGTTTGTACATAAAAATTTCACGGAGGACATTTATACCAAACAGGGTGCAATGGAATGGGAGGAAAATAAATAAAACTATATTTTAAATAATATA
>NZ_LKBH01000110.1:0-1613 GCF_001402935.1 Acidiplasma cupricumulans
CCTATAACAAATAGAAAAAATAAATAAATGAAAATATGGGTGTTAAAATATGCGTTTGTTTGTTAATTTGAAGTTTAAGGATGTGTTAATTTCAGTAGGCATCGGAATAATATTTATGCTTGGAGCACTTCTTATTCAGCTGATCATTGACCAAATTCCTGAAATTATCATTCTTGTTGATCACCATTATAATATCTCATATTTAATAAAAAATATAAAAACGATAGAAATAAAAAATGCCATTATTTATTCCATATATCTCGGCATGGCTGCAGGATTCATTCAGGAGGGATTTACATATTTTGCCATAAGCATAAAACCTGAAAAAATGGCATTTTTTATAGGCATTGGTTTTTCAGCAGTTGATATAGCTGTAATTTTCATCGAGGATTTTAATAATTTATCCGGATTTTTGCTTATATTAATAATATTAAATATTATTTCATCACTATTATTTCATCCTGGAACGGCAACATTTATGAAATTCGGGAAATTATCCGGGCATGGAATAATGACGTATATAACTTCATCAATTCTTCATACATCTATAGATGGCGGTCTTGTATATACAGATATATACATACTAACACATATAAAGCAGTATATAATTTCAACTGAGTTATTCTGGGCATTTACAATGGTTATTTCCATTTCAATATTTTTAATAGGCATTTTAAAACTTAACTCTTTAATACGGGATTAATACAAGTATACATATTTTATTGCAATTACAGGATTTAGAATTAATACTTTTATTCATTTTTGGTTATAATAATTAAAAATTCATTGTTGTATTTATTATATATAACAAAATTTAAATACAACCTTGTATTTAATTTTTATGGGAAAACTAGGAACAGGAGGTAAGGCAGGAGCATTATCTGGTCTTGTGTATGGAGTAATAGCGGGCATTTTTAGCTATATTACATTGATTATTTATAAAAATAATATTATGAAATTTTTATCCAAGGAGGCATCTTCAGAGGCATCATTGGGAGTTCATATTTCAGCATCACAGTTATATTCCACAGAGATTCAGAGTTCAATAGTTTTGGCTATAATCGGTGGGCTTATAATAGGAATAATCCTTGGTATAATTTTTGCCTATGTAAATGGAAGATTACCGGGTAAAAGTATGATAATAAAGGGGGAAATTTTTGGCCTTGTAATATGGATAATATTTGATGTTATAATTGATGCTTTGGATATAGGGACATTTGGATTATCATATTATATAACATCCGTAGGCCTTGGCATAATAAGTCTTTTAGTATTTGGCTATCTTCTTGGAAAACTATACACACGATTTGAAGGTAATGATAAAATATTGACAGAGGGTGAATATAAAAACTAAAGGAAATGAAATTCTCTTTATTGTATATAAATTTGAATTAAGTTCAAAAATATCTATATTATTAAAGGCATAAAATTAATATTTTTTTAATTTTTTTAAAGATATTATAATGCTTATGATTGGATATATTTTCATAAGATCCTCATATTTATTGAAATTGATGTGTAAGAAATAAAAATATCTGGATAAATAATTTTTCAATTCTATATCAAATTAAATATTTAACTGAAAAGGCCATAAATAAACAATGAAGTTAAAA
>NZ_LKBH01000111.1:0-1580 GCF_001402935.1 Acidiplasma cupricumulans
GATATTCCCGGTATTTCAAAATTAATATTAAATATCCTAGATATTTCCCATAGTATTGCAGAATTTTCAGAAATTACCATCATGTTAAACTTTTTCATGACCTTATTTATGACACTATGTGTTGGAAGTGCAGTGCATGATAAATAAATTGCATCTGCAGCCATCACACTGGATTTTTCATTCTCAATCATTTTAATTATTTCATCATCACCTGTATTTGAAATATCCAGGCCATAAATTTTATTTAACCCTGCAAATCCTGTTATATTAAAATTATTTGATTTAAAATAATTTGCCTCCTCGGCTGTTCTTTCCTTTATATACGGAGTTCCGAGCCAGACATTATTTATTTTTTTATATCTCAATAAATTCATTACGGAGACTTCAGGAATTATAAGGTTCTTTTTTATAACAGTTTTAATAATTTCAATATTTTTGTGGGTCCCGTATGTCCTTCCATAAACTGTAACATCGGAAATTTTTTTAATAAGGTTATATGCCTCACCGAGCTCCCTTCTAAATTTTTCAGGGTCCTGTGGTTCGCATCCTCTTGATGGTCTCATTCTTGTGGAATGGAAGCTAATTATCGAAGGGGCCATATGGTACATATCATATTCCAGTGCAACATTGTTTGCAGGTACAATCATGCCCACTCTTATCATTATTTTAATATTTATTTATACATTATAAATATTTAATAATGAAAAATCAATTAATAATAATGATTTATTATATAAGCGATGAGGATGTAAAGAAATACCTTGATATAAAAGAATGCATAAATGAATTAAGGGATGCTTTCACTTCTTACGGAAACAAAAAATCTTATGCAAACGCACGTGATAGAATCTATGGCGATAATTTTATTTTAAATACAATGCCTGCATATTATGAGAAATATAACATAGCAGGATTAAAAACATACATATCAGGTAAAAACGGTGTAAGGTTTGTTGTTATAATATTTGACGTTTCTGATCCGGAAAAATTATTTATAATCGATGCAAACACACTTGGTCAGATAAGAACAGGTGCATTAACAGCAATGGTGACATCGTTATTAATAAATAAAAAGAATATTAATTACACACTAATAGGGTCTGGATTCCAGGCCGAAACACAGTTAAAGGCAATGGCCTCGATTTATGATTTAAATAATGTCTATGTGTATTCAAAAAATTATGAACATGCATTAAATTTCTCAAAAAAATTTGATTTTAATATAAAGGCATCAAGGGATTTATCTGTATTAAAGGATTCTGATGTAATTACATCCGTAACAAATTCAAAAACACCAATCTTTGATTATTCAATGCTTCCTGAAAAATATCATATTAATCTGGTGGGATCAAATATTATTGGCAGAAGGGAGGCCAATAATGATGTTCTTGACAATTCTGATATAGTAATTTCTGAGAATCTTGATCAGTCAATGAAGGAGGCATCAGAAATAATAGACATGAAAAATAAAAATAAAATAGTTGAATTAAAGGATTTTATTATAAATGTAAATAAATATAAGGTAAATAAAAGTGTTTTTAAATCCATGGGAATAGGCCTTGAAGATATAGCAGCTGGTA
>NZ_LKBH01000112.1:0-5385 GCF_001402935.1 Acidiplasma cupricumulans
ATAGGCATAAGGGATGAGCACCGTGGTGAAACGGTAAAGGCTGTAATAGTAAGGAATGATAATACATTAACTGAGAATGATGTAATAAATTTCTGCAGGGATAAGCTTGCAGTTTACAAGGTGCCAAAAATCATAGAATTCAGGGATGAGCTGCCAAAGACACTTGTTGGTAAAATCGATAAAAAATTGCTGATAAATGAAAACCTTGACCGTATCATTCCAAAATGAAATTATATAAAAATTATATAATTAGCATTTTTTTATTTTTAATTAAAATTTAAAAAAATCATATTGCCAGTAAATTTTATTACAATCTACTGGGCAATCTGCTGAAGCTGCTGCATAAGCTGCTTTTCAACATGATCTGTCCACGCAATCTCGGGGACATCAACAACAATAAAAATCTCCGATAAAAATAAGGCCTCGATTGCCGTTACCCCAAGATTCTGGAGAAGCTTTCCAACGCCAACATGAACATGTATGCCATCATCCTGCTTTTCAAAGGTAAATGTTAATGCCCTGTCGGCTGCAATAATATCCCTTAAAATGCCAGCCTTCTGTGCCTGCAATATGGCCTTATTATCCTGCACATTGCTCTGAACCTTCCAGTTATTGTTTGTAAGGTAATTTGAGAAATCCTGCACAACAGCCTTTAAATCCTTCTGTGTGTTAAACACTCTCTCCTTTTTGAATATTTCCATAACATTATATCAAAATTTACTACTTAAATATTTAGTTTAAATTTTTATGTTATTTTCAGCTATTTTCAAATGTTTTCCATATAATTTTGTGAAATAAATGGTTATGATTAAAATTGAATAAATCAGCAGTATAATTTCAGAATATAAAAATGGAAATCCAAAATCAGAAAATGTATAATAGAAAGCTACAAGAATGATTATTGATGAAATTGATGGAAGCACGGCATCGGTCAGCATTGATTTTCTTACCCTGCTCAATCCCGTATTTGTTATTAAATGTATAATAAGTGTTGATAATGAGCTTACAGTTGCATACATAATAAACTCGTCTAAAAATCCGGAATATGAAAAATATAGATAAAATACTGCACCGGAAATTAATGCAGAAACAGTGAATATGATTGCAGTGAGGTAAAGCGCATTGTGCGGGACACTGTGACTGTTAAGTTTTAAAAACCTTTCCGGAAGGAATCCATCCCTGGCCATTGCGTATATGTTTCTTGTTAATGATGTTGCAATTGTATTAAACAATGTATAAATAATTATAATATTCAAAATGAAGAATATTAAATCAACAACACGGCCTGCATGGCTCTGTATCACCATAAATGACGGTATTAATAAATTGCTGAAATTATCCATGCTGTTTATCCCAAAGCCAACAACAAGGGCGTATGATATTAAAAGGTCGAGGACGCCAATTATAAGTATCATTGCCAGAATTGCAATGCCAATATTCCTTTTGGGCTCCCTTGCCTCCTCGCCAAGTGGAACAATTGATCCATACCCTGTGTATGCAAGGAAGCTTCCTGTTATAAAGCCGAGGAATAATGATTTATATCCTGACACGGGAGTGAATGGTATTATTGAATTATCATGCGATGTTATGATGATTTCCACAGATATTATCACAACAAATGCAATCTCAATGGAATTTAAAATTGTCTGCGATCTAAACGATGGCCTTAATCCCCTGTAAACCATATAAAATGATGGCATTATTAATAATGAAATAATTATTACAGAAAAATAGAATGGAATATTTATTCCGGTGATATATTCAAGAGCCGGATTAAAAATCATTATAAAGAACGAAAAAACAAACATCAAATTTGCAATCTGATAAAGTATATAAATATATGATGTAAAAAAACCTGTGCCATGCCCGAGGCTCATTGATGCATATCCATAATACCCACGGGCGGAGGCTGTTCTTTTTGAGAACTGGTACAATGTATTTCCTGTAAGAAGCGATGCCACCATGCCTATTAAAAATGCCAGGGGGCTTGCACCCAGTGCGAAGGCGGCCACGCTTATAATACCATCAAATGTAAATAATGGAGATAGCTGCCCCATTCCCTGAAAAATTAATCCTGAAAGTCCTAATGTATTTCTTTTAAGTTCATTATCCATGCATGTGTATTGCAACTTTTTATTTAACCTTGATGAAAAGTATTCATTAATGTTTATTATATATACATAATATATTTAAATAAATTATCCGCCACACAATAAATTTTTAATATAAATGAATGATAATTTACTGATTAAAATGTTTAAAAATATAGGAATTATAGGAGCAGGTGCAATGGGATCTGCCATAGCCGAGGTGTTTGCATACAATGAATTTAATGTGGTTTTAAAGGATGTTAATATGGATTTTGCCACAAGGGGCCTTAAGCACATAGAAAAAATTGTTGATGATTATAATTCCTATTATGAAAGGCTTCCAGAAAGGGAGGTATCCAGAATTGAGCGGATGGGATTAAAGCTTAGCCTGGAGCAGAAGGAAAAAATCAATAATTATTTCTCGCATAAAATAGACAAAAATGATCTGGAAAAAAGAATAAAAATTACAGATAAATATGAGGACCTTTCAAAATGCGATCTGGTCATTGAGGCAGCATTTGAAAAACAGGAAATTAAAAATGGAATATTTAAGGAGATTTCAGGATATTTATCTGATGATGCCATTATGGCAACAAATACCTCATCGTTAAGCGTTACAGAGATGGCATCATATTATAAGAATCCGAAAAAGGTAATATTAATGCATTTCTTTAATCCGCCATACACACTGCCACTTGTTGAAATCGCGCCATCAACACAGGGTTCTGATGATGCCGCAAAACAGGCCTATGACCTTTTGAAGGGTATGAAAAACCATAGAAACAATATGCAGCCGGTGATGACCAGGGATAAAACTGGATTTATTGTAAACAGAATTTTGCTGCAGGTAATTAATGAGGCCATAAAGGTCTATGATGAAAATATAGCCACAAAGGAAGATATAGATACTGCAATGAAATATGGTGCCGGATTCCCAATGGGGCCATTTGAACTTGCCGATTATGTGGGCCTTGATATTGTTTATGATGTTTTAAAAACATTTAAGGATGTTTACGGCGATAGATTTAATTTATCTGAAACATTGACAAATCTCATCAGGGCAGGTTATATGGGCAGAAAGTCTGGAAGGGGATTCTATGATTATACAAAATAATATTATTTTTAAATATTAAATTCCGGAAGCATGCATTGCAAAAAGCTTAATGTTTATGTTAAAATAAAAGTACATGGACTGTGATGATCTTGGATATATGGTAATTTACCGGAGAAATGGAACATATATTGAAATTTCACATGATGAAACCGTAAATTTATGTAAAAGGGCGCTTGAGGCCGGCATACCACTTCCCGAATTAATTAAAAAAGAGGTTATGCCAGATTTAAAGCTGATAAAGTTCCGGCATTAAAAATATATACTGAAAAATTAATATATTAATGAAATGATTAAAGCCTATAAATTCTTTATAGCATCATTAATTTCCTCGGTAATAATCTCCCTTATTTTTTATTTAATGAATGGGTCCATTTATATATTAATTCTGAACATTGCATTATACTTTATTATAATAACATCGATATTTATAATTCCATTCAGCATATACAATCATTTATCATACTCAAGTGCATTGAAGGGCTTAAGAAAATACAGCATTTCATCATTAAAAAATACCTATAATTTTTCTGATTCGTATTTTGTAATAATAAAAAATAATAATTTTGATGTGAATAAATCGGTAATGGAAAACAATGATATAGAGGCATTAATATGCATTAATGATACGTATCTATTATTCTTCCAGTCTGCCGATTTTAATATAATATCTGATGTTCCCTTTATTTCCCTAAAAATAAATGATATAACCGAAATTTCACAGAAAAATAAAAGCATATTATTTCCAGCGGTATCATATAACATTGAATTAAAATGCACATTTTTTGATTTAAAAACATATTATAATGCATACAAACTTTTAATCCTGCATGGAAAAACAGATAAATTTATAATAAATTTAATTAAAAAAAGAAATAATTTATTTATTTAATCAGAAGGTTACATCTGCAGTTGCAAATTTTGCCTTCTGTGTTGGTACGACCAGTGTTACCTTGTATTTTCCTGAGAGATTGTGGTGCAGGCTTGTTGTCAGGTTCATGTATATAGTTGCCTCATCACCGAGAGGAACGTATATCCCATTATATTGATTATATTTTACATTATCATGGTAATGGTATTTTGCATCAACAACCCTGTATATATCCATGCTTATATTCTGTGATGTTAATGTTATATTCTTTCCGGTTGTTACATTTGTTAATATTATCTCAGTTACCGCTGCCTGGTTTGGGCCATCAAGATCGGTCACATTAAACACCAGTATTGATCCAGATGTATTATTCATTGCATAAGGTGATCCCTGGAACTGCACATCAGGAACCTTTGAATCATTAAATAGCTTTCCATAGACATTTCCATATGCTATCTGTCCTGTTACCAGTGTGAATGCAACAACTATTATTGCAAATACAAGGGTTACCACCAGTATTTTACCTGTTGTTGTTTGCCAGTATTTATTTTCCTTTTTGTCATCATTTTTCACAGGCTTCATTTTTATCACCATAATTTAATCCATTTCAATATGGGTATGTTCTTTGATATTCCCCTGTCTCCGAATTTCTTGTAAAGGAAGTAGTCAAGTCCCATTGCCCTGCCGGCACCTATTAGCATTAACGTGAGTGAACCAGCAAATAATAGTATGCCTATCTGCCATTCATCTTCACATGTTGCGCCAAGCCAGAATGCAGGCTGGAATCCTATTGCCATCATTGCACCACCGAATGCCGCGAGCCTTGTCAGGAAACCCACAATTAAAAGTACACCTGCAGTTAGTTCAACGAATGAGAAGAATGTAATAAACGGTGCTGCAAATCCCGGATGTTCCAATGCGAATAATAAAAATCCCTTAAAAAATCCTGCATGTGGAAGGAATGATACCAGCTTGTTAAGAACAAAGGTAGGGGTTCCAACTGCAAGCTTTTGTGGTGCAAGAACTGCCTTTCTTAATCCGCCATCAAAGTAATCCCAGCCAACTGCAAATCTCAATATCCATGTATACAGGGTTGGGGTTACGATCTTTGTCTGGCCTCCAGACCATTTAAATCGACCTCAGCATTACTTGTATTTAACATTTTTTATCAGGCATTATATTGTATGAAAATATATAAATTTTTTCATATCTCTGATTATTTTTATGAAATCTTGAATAATTTATGAATTTATACATCTTTAATTTCCAAAATAAAAAAAAATAATTATATTTCATTATTTTTTATCTGAAAA
>NZ_LKBH01000113.1:0-2844 GCF_001402935.1 Acidiplasma cupricumulans
AAATTTATTTGTATTTTTGTTAATGTTCTGTATAAGAAATATTTATTAATAAAGTTTTAATATGGGTACAATGACCTATAACATTAAGACTCCATCAAAAAGAGATATAAATATAACAATAGCATTAATGGCATTTTCCGGATTATTAATAATATACGTAGAGACGATGATAGTCCCGGCCATACCAATATTCATAAAATTCTTTCACTCAACATATAATAATGTTTCATGGATACTAATTGCATATATTATTTCAGGTACGGTATCTGCCGCAATTTTTGGCAGGGTGGCAGATATGATAGGCAAAAAACGGGTTTTTCTTGCACTCGGCATTGTCTATCTCATAGCAGTGTCTTTTGGTGGATTTTCCAGAACACTGGATGAATTAATTGCAGTAAGGGCTGTTCAGGGTCTGGGTTTTGGTATGATACCAATAGCCTTTGCAATAATCAATGACGTCGTTCCAAAAAAAGAACTCGCACTTGCACAGGGGATAATGAGTGCAACCTTTGCAATAGGTTCAGGAATAGGTTTGGTTCTTGGTGCATATATAACTGAAGACCTGGGCTGGCAGTATGATTTCCATACAGCCATTCCTGTTACTGCAGTACTTTTAATATTAACATATATTTATTTAAAGGATTATTCAAAGCCACACAGGGAGAGGATTGATTACATAGGTGTTTCCCTGCTTGCCATACCATTAATAACATTCATATTTGCACTATCAGAGGGGCAAACATATGGGTGGACATCCACCCTAATTATTTCCCTATTTGTCTTTTCATTTATAATGTTCTTCGTCTTTGTATACTTTGAATCAAATTATAAATATGCTTTTATAAATATGAAGCTCTTAAAGGTCAGGAACGTTCTAATGGCAAATATCATTGGATTGTTTGCCATGGCAGCAATGTATTTTCTTTTCTTCACTGTTCCAACACTTCTTCAGGACCCAGCACCAGCAGGATTTGGCAAATCTATTATAGATTCTGGTTTGATCATGTTTCCTGCAACTGTAATGAATATGCTCTTTGCACCTGTTGCGGCCAGGGTAATACGCAGAAAAGGACCAAAACTTGCCATATTTATAGGTTTGACTGTTGATTTAATAGGTTTTATACTTTTATACCTTTACAGATCATCACTGCTTGAAATTCTGCTGGACACAATGTTCGTGGGTGCAGGCATATCCATGATGCTTGTTGGCATAATTAATGTATTATTAATATCAACCCCAAGGGAGCATGCCGGTGAGGCCACAGGAATAAATACAGTATTCAGGGATATAGGTATGTCAATAGCACCTGCCGTTGGCGGCGTTCTTGAAACAATGTATACAGTACCCGTGGTTGTTGGCGAAGTCGATGTAAACGGTATTTTGGTTGCCATAAAACATGGATTCCCTGATGCAACAGCATATAACTATATATATTTAATAGGCGTTGTTTTTGTGATATTTGGATTCATTTTTACAGCGTTTATTAAAAAGGTCAAAAATACAAATTAATCCATTAAATAAATATCTGGAAAATAAATTAGAAAAATATGGGCCTGGCCGGATTCGAACCGGCGATCTTCTCCGTGTGAGGGAGACGTCATAGCCACTGGACTACAAGCCCATAAAACCATTATACCTTTCCATTATTTAAAAATTATACTATTATGGTGGTTTTATTGGCAGTGCTGTAAATGTGAGTATAAACATTACAAGTGAAAATATACCTATTGCAATATCCAGAGGCCTGATTTTTTCATAATCATTTAATGCAGGTGGATGCACAAGGCCCATAAAGATTACAAATAATGCAAGGAAAAGCCAGCCAAGATAGTCATAGGCTATGGTCAGATAAAATAAAAATCCAAGAAAAAGGTAGCTAACAATATACGCTTTTTTACCAAGAATCCCTCTTGCTATATGGCCACCATCAAGCTGGCCTGTCGGTATAAGATTTAGGGCTGTCGCAAACATGCCAACCCAAACTGCAAAAACCATTGGGAATAAAGGTTTATTTATGGGTTCAACAATGCCGAAAAGCCTGTATATTAACGGATAATTTAATATGAACGGTATGTAATGGCCAACTGGCCTGTATATTTTCTCAAGATACTGTGCAAGGAAGAGCAGGGGTAACGCAACAAGAAACCCTGCTATTGGACCGGCAGCTCCTATCTCTGCCATGGCCTTTCGGTTTGGCATCGGGTCCCTTAATGATACAAATGCACCAAAAGTTCCTATCTCATATGGAAATGGAATAAAAAACGGTAATGATGCGTTAACCTTATATCTGCGTGCCACAACATAATGTGCTGTTTCGTGTATGCCCAGTATCAGCATTAATGGAAGTGAAAAAAAGATAAATCCATACCATAGACTGTATAGTTCAGCATATGTCCCGGGCCTTACAAAGCTTCTGGCATATATAGAACCAACATAAATGGTTGAGGCCAGTGTTAATATGAGCAGTATTACATTTACATTATTGCTTTTATATTTTTCATCCGGTCTTATGGAAACTTCAACATAATGCTCCGCATCCTTAACAACAAACGGTATAAAACCCTCAGGAACTATTTTTTTTCTTAATTCATCAAATTGCCGGTCAAAATCAGGATTGTCGCTGTCAAAGAAATAAAATTTTATACTGACAGGATTTACCACAGCCTCATAATAGTTTATGTGCTCTTTAACAGTTGCAACAACGCCCTGCAACCTTTCATTTTGAACCTTCATAGTCGGAAACATAATTCACCAGCAATCAAATATTACAAATTCAATACAATAGATTATTTTTAATCATTATATGAATTTTTTTAAAAAATGATTTTATATAATTTTTCACA
>NZ_LKBH01000114.1:0-1476 GCF_001402935.1 Acidiplasma cupricumulans
TATTATGATTATGATAATTATGTCAGAAATACTGGAAATTGCAAAAATGGATCCTGAAAAAAGAAAGGATGAAATGCTGAAGCTTTTAGGTGAGATTTTAAAACAGGATGACAACACCAAGGTCAGCACAATGAAAAATCTTATAATGGAAATGTCCAGGGCTGACGATAAAACATATATTGGTTTATGCACAACAAATATGACAATTGCCTCATCATTGCCTGACAACCAGTTAAGTGCCTTTGTTTCATTAAGAATGAGGGCAAATTCAGAACTTCCTGACGATATTAAATCTAGGGATATGAAAATGATTCAGGAAACCCTAAATGAACTTCCGGCAGATGTTAAACAGAGAATGATGAAATTTATGGGAAATTAAAAAAAATTTAATATAAAATATAATAATTTTTTTTAACAATTGTTTACCAGCCGCGATCCTGAAGTTTTTCTATATTCTCTATTTCAAGACCGGCCATACCCTCAAGTCCAGAGGAAACGTCAGAAATTAGCTTGTAATCCTCAAAGTTTTCTGTTGCATCAACAATTGCCTGGGCCATCTTCTCAGGATTCCTCGATTTAAATATTCCGCTGCCAACAAAAACACCATCCATGCCCATTTTCATCATCAGCGCAGCATCGGAGGGTGTTGCAACACCTCCAGCGGCAAAATTAACAACCGGAAGCCTGCCCATTTTTTTAATGTCCTTTAATACCTTAAATATTGAATCTATTATTGTCTTGGCATCCATTCCATAATAAACATCATTAAGTGGCAGTTTTTTTGAATCACCAAAGAGCTCCATGGATGTCTGTTCTCTCAGTGATGTATAGCTTTTTGATATGGATTCTGCAACATTGTATAATTCATCATTTGTTAAATCCTTCAGTATTTTTATTCCATCATTTACTGTTCTTATGTGCCTCATTGCCTCTATTATATTTCCGGTACCTGCCTCACCCTTTGTCCTTATCATTGCTGCGCCCTCAAATATTCTCCTTACAGCCTCTGGAAATGTCCTTGCACCGCATACCACAGGAACCTTGTAAAGCTTTTTGTTTATATGATAAAATGGATCAGCAGGTGTTAATACCTCACTTTCATCAAGCATATCAACACCAAGATTTTCAAGCACATATGCCTCAGTTATGTGCCCTATTCTAACCTTGGCCATGACAGGTATTGATACTGCATTTATTATTTCCTTAATTTTTAGTGGGTCTGCCATTCTTGCCACGCCACCCTCCTTTCTTATATCTGCTGGAACCCTTTCCAGCGCCATTACTGCCACTGCCCCGGACTTTTCGGCTATCTTTGCCTGCTCGGCCGTGGTAACATCCATGATAACGCCACCCTTGGTCATTTTGGCAAATCCACGCTTAAGCAACTCATCACCAAATTTTAATTTGGATAATTCAACCATGGTTAATATATAATTAATTGATATTTACGTATTTTTAATATTGCTATATTTATAA
>NZ_LKBH01000115.1:0-1482 GCF_001402935.1 Acidiplasma cupricumulans
ATAAATTCCATATTATTTTTGATTTCAATCATTTTTTTCCCTGATAGGATATAAAAATCATATAATATAAGCAAGACAGAATATAAATAAAATGCAAAATAAATCAAATCACTTGATGTGAAAATAATTATGAATGGAAATATAAATGGTATGGAAACTATTATCATAGGTGTTAATGCCTTCCTAAAATTGTTCATGACCAGTGAACTGTTAGGATATGAGGATAAATCAAGGGCCTGAAAGGGATAAGATATGCCAGAAATATATATTCCGGCAAGCATCATGGATGCGGGAATGGTTAAAGAGTATATTAATAACATTAGGTTAAAATTATCAGGATGAAATGAATAAACAAGGCCCATTGATAAAATAAGGGGGGACATCATCATGGGTATTGCCAGGGACCTTGATATCATGTAATGCCTTATGTATCTGCACGGATTCATGACTGAAAATGACAGCCATGCCCTTTCAGATGCCCACGGTGTGGCAATTCTGAATATTAGTGGATAGAATGTAAGCTCCCATGTATAAAGAAACAGCTCAAACCTTGGAATGCCTGTAAAATCAAAAATATAATTTAGCATAAAATATCCTGTGCCCAAACCTGCATATATTATTAACCAGAAATATATGTTTCTCGAAAAATGGTAACGTTTTTTGGATATGCCAAAAAGGTATACTGTGTTTGAATATATTGTGTTTAGCTTATATATCACATTTAATGGTTTTCCTCTTAAATTTCTTGATTTATATGTTTTTTCCGATGGTTTTTCATACATCAGGAAATCAAGTTTATAAGACCTTGAAAATATGTAATAGAATATTATAATAAAGATAACTATTGATGATGCACTTCCATATATAATATTTCCAAAAAATACTGAATTTATATTAAATTTATAATTATATATTAATGGGCTGAATAAATATATAATGAATAATATTAATGGATACTTTTTATGAATCATGTATGAGGAAATGTATGATAAACCAATGGATATTAGATATAACAATAATGCATCAAAAATTCCTATAATTATTTTATATGAATTAAGTGCAAGCCCTATTAAATATAAAAATATTATAAATACAATTGAATATTTTATGGATGAGAAGAAGAAATATGACTTAAACAGATCTTTCTTTTTCAATGGAATATTTAGGAGAAAATCATTATCTGACTGTATAATTATATTGCCGGACAAAAATAATGGGATTATTATAAAGGTTGATATGAGTACAATTACGAGATACCCCAGTATATAAGGCCTTTGAAAATTATATCTGAAATATAAAATATTCACAAAAAATGAAAATATTAAAAGAATCAAATAAAATATGTATCTTGGCGATTTCATTCTTGTTTTAATTATGAATTTTGTAAGGTTTGAAAGCACACAAATATAACATAAAATAAGATAAAAATTTTTTGGCGGAATACACAATTTTTTTTAAATTTACCATAAATTTAACCATTTA
>NZ_LKBH01000116.1:0-1474 GCF_001402935.1 Acidiplasma cupricumulans
CTGGTCATCCATTCCACAAAAACAGCCAGCGCTGCAAATTTGACCCTCTTATGTGTTGGGAAATATTCTCCCTGTATAGGCAATAATAGATATTATTCCAAAGACTATAACGGAATACCCCAGATGTAAAACTGAGTCCATATATGGAAAAATTTCATCAACTGTAAAACTGGTCATCCATTCCACAAAAACAGCCAGCGCTGCAAATTTGACCCTCTTATGTGTTGGGAAATATTCTCCCTGTATTAAAAACGCTATTCCACCACCGCCTATGCCAAAAAATATGAGATAAAATGCAAGCCCCATTAATAGACCTATTGGATAATTTTCTATGTATAATATTCCACCAACTATATCAGATACAGCCATACCTGCAAATCCTAATAATGCTAAAAATCTTCTTCCAGCAATATCTATAAATTTAAAACCAAGAAATGTTGAGGCAACCATAACTGCACTCAGTATCGCAGTTGCTCCTATAGCATAGGCATTTGCTATAGCTTTATTGCTTACTGAGGGGAATATGTGAAGGCTTGAAATTATGTAAGGGCCATAAATTAATGGTATATTCACACCATTGGCTATAATAAATAATCCCATCAATGCACTAACAAAAAAGGCTCTCTTGACGCCTTTTGTTTCCTTATTTCTATTTTTCGTTAAACTATACAGGTAATTATATGCCTCGTTTAAATCCGAATCTGTTGCCTGTATCCCAAATTTTAAAAGATCTTTCTTTACCTTTTCATATTTTTTCTTTAATATTAGCCATCTTGGTGATTCCGGTATTTTAAATCTGAAAATTAAGGCTATTAATGCCGGAATTATAGCAAGGCTGAGTATAATTCTCCAATCCACATTATAAGCTAATTTTGGTAGGTATAGAAACATGAGCATTGCAACAATAAACGATGCAAAAATTCCTATAACTATCATATATTGTTGCATGATTCCAAGCTTACCACGATGTTTTCTGGGAGCAAATTCAGCTATATATGCAGTTGCAACTGCAGAATCGGCACCGATAGCAATACCGATGAATGTTCTTGCAACCATAAGCATTATAACGTTTATTGTTAGTGCTGATAGAAGAGCACCAACTATATAAATTACTATATCAGTTAATAGCAGAAATTTTCTACCAAGTTTATCTGTAATGAAGGATGCTATTAATGCTCCAAATGCGGCACCTAATAATGCCCCAGAGGCAATATAACCAACAACGAAAGGAGATGCATGAATATAATATGGAATAAATATTAGAACAGAACCTATATCAGATTGATCATACCCATATAAAAACCCTCCTATAGTGGCCATTAAAACAAGTGTCCAATAAAACTTGTTCAGATGGCTAGGTTTATTTAATTGCTCAATTACCGGATTTATCTCACCATTGTGTGCTTGCATAATGTTTAAATATACATAAGTATATAAAATATAAAATTTACATGTAAATATTTACTTAAGTTAA
>NZ_LKBH01000117.1:0-15004 GCF_001402935.1 Acidiplasma cupricumulans
TTAGAATATTTATTTCTTATTGAAAATACTATATAGCCAATGAAAAAATATGATGAAATACATCTATGTGTTCCAACCTCATTAAAAAAGGTGTTGGAACACTTTTTCCCCTTGAAAACAAAGGCTCTGCATAAAACTGTTCCAACCTCCCCCCTATATTTCCAATTTACTTTTGTAAAATCAACGATATACATTATATAATGTAATAAAATCGTCAAAATTATAAATTCTTATAAAGTTAATTAAAAATAGGTTGGAACAGTTAAATAGAGAAGCAGCAAAATAAATGGAAAATTGTGTTCCAACAGTACTGTTGGAACAGGTTGGAACACCAGCACATAAAATTTAATTTTAAACCAGTATTCTAAATGGTTTTTGGTGTTCCAACCGTGGGTGTTGGAACACCATCAATTCCATAAATTTATCATAAATCAAAATTCATGGTCCATAATTTTAAAAAAATTAAGGCCTTATCATTTTAATACCCTGGTAAGTGCGGATATCTAAAACCGATATCCTATTTTAGAAATACAGTAAAACAAAGGCTTATCAATCAAAAAATGGAAAGATTGATGAACAACAGTTTCGTATTATTATATAATTATGAGAGGTTATGGCCGTAATAAAATCTCCTGGATAAAGATCTAAATTACGGCCCATGTTTTATCTTAATTATATATTAGTAGGAAGCAGCAGCAGCAATATCAGATTTTCATGATTTTATCCTTGATTTTATTGGCTTTCTATATATAGGATATAGATCTGATATCAGACATGGCCCCCATCTGATTGCCAAAATTATGCACATGTAATCCCTGGATTTATTACTGTAAAATAGTCATTTTATAGGTCCTTATACCTATATAACATGGAACGCAGAGATGAGAACTCTTCTGAAAGCTTATATGAATATACCCTGGAAGTTTTCTGCTTTTCTACAATTGACAGTATACATAGGATCTTTAACCTGGTTGAAAGCTCGCCATAGCCAATAAGCCATCCATTGTATTCCATAACGGTCCTTATCTCATGGACTTTCATGAACCTGATTGTGGACATTGCATTAATTATTTTCATGTCTGTCTGGTCTATAGAGACCTGAAGAGATATTTTTACTGAAGTTTCTTCCTGGCTGTTCACCATTCATATACAGATTCAGAGTCATATAAGGTTTTATAACCATTCCATAAAATTTATAACTCTATGATAAAAGGCTTAAAAATAAAGGTTTTTCAACACATAATTTAAGGTATTATCTAAATATAACTTATTGGATTTGATAGAATTCAAATTTGAAGCCAGAGTATCTATCGAAAGTATTATCAAACAGGAACCCGTTTTTTCAATAACTATCCTTGATTCTTCTATTCCTAAACTCTACATATTATTTACACATAAAACGCAGGAAAGTATTTTTCAAATTTCCTCAAGTTATGCCAATCTAATTTCTAATATTCAATATTAGAAAAGCCCATATTTTTTAATATCTCATAACGATATTATCACAGTGGTAAAACCTTATAAATGTCTGAGCCTATATAAGACGTGTGAATAACCATGGCAAATATCCAATGAAAATCTCCTTTCAGTTTTCCCTTGATCGCACAGATATAGAGATTCTCAATGCAATGGCCACATCCAGATTCCTAAAGATCAATGAGATGCTAAATCTCCTATAATGCAATAGAGCTGGAATTGTGTATGGCACTCTTCTCCCATCCAAATTACACATTCTATCTATCATAGCAAAAGAAAAAACAAGCAGGTACGCAAAGTATAAACTTGCATAATCAGTCTATCCTCTCAATTAGGTAGGTGCTCATATTTTATCAATACAGAATCAATGAGACATTAAGATGTATCTGATATTACAACATTGTTATACTTATTATCTTCCCTGTTTTTAATATTTATTTCATAATTCAATATTTAGAACTTTTTAAAATCCTATAGTTTATTGGTTGTTTTTGACTCTAGGCAACATTATTTTTTTTACTCTATCAAACATAAAATTAATGTTTAAATAAGGGCAATATTAATAATGCCGCAGTAAGTATTACTAATATGCCGGTTGCTATTAATAGAAATTTTGTGGATTTTTCTGTCGTTTTGGCATTTTCAAAATTTAATTTTGCTATTGTAATCCGGTTTATATTGTCAATATATTCTACTGCTGTTCTGTTAGCTTTTACTGCATAATTGATGTTTTCTGTTAACATTTTGAATATTAATTGAGTTACATTAAAATTTTTATATTTCCCAAAATATATAGATTCACCCACAATAGTACCGGTATATTCATAAATTAATTCAGGACCTTTAAACGGGATATTATTGTCAATTATTTTGTTAATACTTTCCTCATTTTCATTATTAAATAATTCTAAGCTATTAACATTGTTAGAAAGCGCATACAATTTTTCAGTTACCATCTGGAATAATTTTTTTAATTCGGTTTTTTGCAATTCATTTCCTAAATTCAAATTATCAACTTCCTTAATTGCACTCTTTTGTAAATAATCAGTATATTTTGCAAATAAAATCATTAATTCAGCAAAAAGTATGTTTGCTGGCCATTCATTGGGATTGTCTATAAAATTTTTTTCTGGAATAGACAATAAAGGTCTTATTAATACATTAACAGATGTAAAAACAGTATAATCCAAGGTATATTGATAAATTAATGGTCGGGGGTCATCTATAATAAGAGTATTCAAGCCTCTGAAAACCAGTGAATTATTATACGATATTACAGAATGATGGTCTTCGGCTTTATTCTTAAAATTAACAGGCTCTAATTTTATAAGTTTTTCATAATCGGTGGAAGATAAAAGAGATTTATCGCTTTGCCTAACTTTCTGAATTTTATTATTGAGATCAAAAAATGACTTTTTATCTGTGTAAAATGATAAATCCAAAATTACATAGGATGATGGGTTAAATTTATTTGGGGGATGATTGTATATATCTTTGCTTATTATATCAAAATTTATTTGTAAGACCTCACCAATATATCCCGATAGATTTGTTATATCATTTTCAAGTCCTTTATTTATTCTTTTATTTATTATATTTATATCCAATTCCGTTTCTAATATAATCGCAGGTAAAGATAATTTAGTAACATCCTCTTTATAGTATATTATCGCGATGTATGTTTTCCCTATATAATCAAAAAGAGCCCTCGCCTTAGTAGTTGGGCTGAGTGGATAATTATGTGCGTTATTAAGCAAATCCTTGATGTTAACAGTATATTTTTTATTGAATTCAAGATCACTTATCTTAAAAATTTCTTTTATTTTTTTCACGCTGTCCTCTTTAATAAGGTCTCCTATTATTATCCTCCCATATTTACATTTAATTTTTTGACTCATTGAAAGATATACTGTGATTTAATTATAAACTTTTACACAATTGGAAAATGAAAAATTCCCGGATATTACATTTATTTAATACAAATACAAAGGCTACATAATTCCTGATTGTGTGGCTGCCTATGCAATTATAAAGCGTTTTAACCTGACCCCTAAGGATAAAGATAAAATCAAAGAAATGGCCATGCATAAAAGTATATTGATAAATTATGTCTGGATAGCCTGTTAAAACGAAATGCTTTCATCATTTTAGTGAACAACCTAATTCCTCTCTATCGATATACTACGTATAAGATTAAAATCAAGATAAAAATTACACCGGCCCATATAACTATATTTCTGATATATTTTTCATGCGATAACAATCTGGTCTTTGTTTGTGCAAACGCTAACGTTAAAATAAAAACACTCTCTATTTCTAATGAATCAAATAGGTATGAGATATTATGAAAATATAGTGCTGTAATACCGGTGAATGGAAGTAAAACTGTAACTATTGCCAATGTTTGAATTAAATTGTATTCTTTCTTTTCCGGTTTTATGCTATAAAAAATGGCGATACTATCTAGATTTTCTTTAATTCTATACTTATTAGAAACACTAAACGAAAAACAATTTTTTCTTTTATCTAAATATATTTTTTTCTCATCTATATCAATAATAGAATCCTCATCCTGTCCGGCAGAATCATTACTGCCAAAAATGTATGGATCGAATTTGCCTATTTCTAAGCCATTTCCCCAATGATTAAATATACTAAGCGTTTCTTTACTATAAAAAAGTATTACATCCATATATTCAGCCTCGTTATACATAAAATGCTTTGATTCAGTTAACCCTTCATAGTTATTATTCTGTTTTTCCTCTTTTGTATACTCTATGTAATCCAAATATAATGAGCAATATTCGTCTTTTTCTATAGTTTTGTTCAACTCTATTACTAAGATATAACTTCTATCATCAGGATCTTCTTTTTTTATGCCCTCTTTAATATCTTCCGGTATATCATTTCTTTGTATTATCTTGTAATTCGGTAAATACACTAGTGCACTTTCTTTGCTATTACTTATTTTTAGGTTTGTTTTAAAATTTTCAATTTCTAAAATTATTTCATTTAATTTCTCTTCAGATTTATTTTTAAAGATTATCTCTTCTCTTACAGTCCTTTTGAGCAATCCCTCAGAATGGTTATAATATATATGCCTACTTATGATTTCTATGCTACTGGGATAAAAATACAATGAATTCACTACTTAAAATTATTTTTCTGCAACTATGTAAACTATTTTGCCATTTTTTTTAATAGGTACATATATGTCATTTTCAGTTAGATCTTTTTCATTCTTAATGATTTTAATGTACCTACTTCTATCTATTATTTTCAACTTTTCATTCATTGTATATTTTTTCCCTTTCCTATTTTCCATCTCCCCTCCCTCACTACTTAATATTCAAATGATTGTTCAAATATTTTATTTTAAATGCTTATGTAACTAACTAACTAACTTCTTTACATAAAAGTATGTATGTCTGATATATAAATGTATGTGTGTAGACCAGATATTTGAATTCGTATTAATGCTCCAGTTCACTCCTAAATCTCTGTAACAATTCGGGTCCCTTTAATATTTCCTCCAAAACATTTTCAATTAATTTAGACTTGAATGATTCATGTGCAGTCCTATAAATATGACATCCACAAACAATTTATGGGATCTGGCTACTGCGAAAGAGAAAAAAAGGGCGAGAAGTAAGAGAGAAATAGCTGAAATCTATTTCACGTTTCAAGAAATACCGTTTCTCATTTTGCCATCTATCCTCATAAAAAATAAAGCTGAATCACTTTGTTTTTGACAGAGTATATACCTTATTAACTTGTTTAAAGATGACATTCTCCATTAGTTTAGCCTTGAATGATTCCGGTGCAGCTTCGATCATCTTCTTGGCTATTCCTGGTATTGTTTCAGATTTCTCTATTGTGGCCTCGATCTGCTTCTCCCTGTTCTCATATTCTAAAGCCAATTTCTCATCGAATGGAAGCCAGCAGTTATGGCAGTACTTTGCATTTGAAGGATTTAAATAATCACATCTCGGGCATTTCTTAGGTTTTTCCTCTATTTCATTTTTTTCATTGATATTTATTCCATAGGCCTTTAAAATTGCATTATCCTGGTCCCTCATTGATAAATGCACATAAACAGATGTCATTTTTGAACCATGAACCCATCCCATTTGAGATTCCAAGGGAGATTCCGGAACCTTGGATGCCAATATGGAAGCCCTGGTATGCCTGAACAAATGCGGATATATTCTTTTGTCTATTCCTGTCCTGGCTTTTAAATTCAATAATAGTTTTCTGGCATCATAGTATTTCATTTGTTTATGCATATTCTGCTTCTGCAATCCAGTGAATAGATATTCATCATTGTCATCCTTTGACTTTAAATAATCCTTTAAATATGCTATTGAATCGCCTATTATCCTTACGCTTCTATTTCCTGTCTTTCCATGGACATTTAATATTAATCCGTATTCATCAAAGATTACATCCTTCATTCTTAAGGTTAATATCTCACCGATCCTGCATCCAGAATCGTATAATAATGATACCAATGCCTTATCCCTGGTGTTATTGCATGCATTTATTAATTTTTCAATGTCATATTTTGTTATTAAATCAATTTTTTTATCATGGCTTGATTTATGGTTGAACTTAATATCCATAAAATCAGGCAATGACTTGTAGTACCATTTATAAAATCTTTTCATGACATTTTCATAATCCATCATTGTTTTATCAGTGTATTTTTCCTTGAAGCTTAAAATCATGTCGATAATATCCTCCTTACTAGGAGTTAGGAATTTATCCTGCAAATTATTGTATATTACTCTTAGCCTTGTTAAATAGAAATATTCCCTGTGCTGGGTTATGCCTGTTATCTTTATTTCCTTGACAAATGAGATAATTGTTTTCCTTTCCTTTTCAGGTATTTTATTTATTCTTTTATATTCTGCATTAAGATCCCTGTCAATAGAGTATATATCCATGATCATTTATTGTCTGGAACGGTATTAAACCTTTAGGCTAAGTTTGACCCTCCGCATTGTTAAAACTTTTAATATATGACTTCAAGACGCATTAAAAAATTATTTTTATTTATATTCATTTGAATTCGTTCACACATATAGACCGGAATGAAATAATTTGGAAAAATAACATAGTCTCAAATGAAAATACAGTCATCATCTGTAATTAATGAAGTCTTATTGCCTTAAATTATATTAATCACTTTATGTAAACATATTTTCCGTCCATTTTCTCCTGAATTTTAGAATCAAATAACATTTTTCTTCCACGCAAAAATATATTTTCCGGCCAGCCCCTAAATTCTTTATTTAATTCAGGATTCCAGTCCAGCCCTGGTACAGTTTCCAGTGTTTCTTCTGTTGCCTTTTTTATCTTTTTTGGGTTTAATAAAACAATATCAGCATCCTTGCCAATACTAATTGAACCTTTATTTCTAATGCCAATTACATCTGCAGGCCTTTCTGCTAAAAGATATGCCAAATCCTCGTAGGTTAAAATCCCATTTGATACAAAGCTGGTTATAAGCCTGGGCAGGGTCATCTGTATGTTGTCAAATCCGGGACTAGCATCCCAAATATTTCCGTATTTATCACCATTTTTCATTTTTTGCCTAGCAGTTAAAGCATTAACATCAGAGGATATGGAATCCAACTTTCTCTCAGATAACTTTTTTATTAAGAATTCTCTGTCCAATTTGGTTCTTAATGGAGGATTTACCTTGCCATAAACGCCCAGTAAATTCCACATAGAGTCATCATAAAATAGATAATGTGGCTCAGTTTCCATTGAAACATCCAATCCCATTTCACGATATTTATTAGCGGTTTCAAAGGCCTCTATTGATGATATGTGGGCAATGTGGACCTTTGCCTTAAAACGCATGGCCAGCCTGCATATTTTATCTATTTTAATGGCCTCTGCAATTGGTGGCCGTCCTCTGTTAAATGCATCCAGGCCATTGTTTTTTTCTTCCATGGCTGTAAAAAATTTTACAGTACTATTATCCTCTGCATGAAATATTATTCTTGTGTTATCATATTTTGCAGCTGTTGAAAGTGCTTTAATTACAATATCATCTATGTCATCATCCACATATATTCCAAGTTTCCTGCCCTCATCTCCCTGATATGCATTATAATATATCTTATAGGCATTAATTCCCTTATTTATCAGTTTATCAAGTTCCCCTACCTGGCTATCTGTGCCAATCATTGGGTTAAAGGAAAAATCGGAATAACTAACCCTTTGTGCTTTTTCAATTATTTTATCAATTACGTTTAGATATCCTGAACTCCCATCAGGTCCTATTATCAGGTGAGATCTAATATATGTATAACCACCAGCCAGTGCAGCCCTGCTTTCAGTTTCAAGTTCTTTGTATATGCTATTAATAGAACCCATACCGGCATGAAAATGCAAATCTGTAAATCCAGGAAATGCAAGCATCTCATTACCATCTGTAACTTCTCCATCAGGTTTAACAATACCTGATTTATGTATTCCTATAATTTTACTATTAGCAATAAAAATATCGCAGGGTTCTGATATACCACAGGAACTAACTATTTTTACATTAGTTATCGTGCTGTCTATTTTGTTAATCATGGAGATACCACCTCAAGATCCTTCATGGATGTATCCTCGGCCATTATATATGCCAGAATCACATAAATAATGAACGCCCCTATGGCGACAATTCCTATGCCTATTATATTATAAAGCGAATAGATATAGGAAACAAAAACCTCCATTATGGCAACGCCGGCCAGGCTTGTAACAAGTATATAACCAGTGCCAATATTCCTGACCCTTGTTGGATACATTTCTGGTGAGTACAACCATATTGTTGTATTCGATGCATATGAAAATAACGCGAAAATAAACAGCGATACTATTACCATGTAAGGATATGAATGAAATGTAACTGTTAGACCTGCACCAAATATTGCCAGAATACCAAGCGATGGAATTAAAATCTTTCTGTTTTTGGCGGCCAGAAGGACCGCTGTAAATGTTCCAAGCAATGTACCAAAATTAACAATGGTTGTGAGTATAAATGAACTGCTTAAATGTAGTGAAGAGGTTACAGAGGAAAACAGTTCAGGATATATTATTGTAAACGATGCAGACACACCAAATGTTATAAATGAAAGAACAAATAATAATAGACTTCTTCTGGCATATCTTCCCTTAAAAAGTTCACTGGTGTGTGGCTTCTCTGTTATTGTCTTTAAATCATTATATTTATACTGTTTTTTTAACTCATTTATATTATAATAACTTTTCAATCTCTTAACCGGTATTAATTTATCCTCTGATAACATTTTAATTACTGCAAAAGCCTCATCTTGCCTTCCCTTTGATATTAAAAATCTTGGCGTTTCAGGTATGTACCTCCTGTAAACCAAAATTAACAGGGCAGGCAAAATTAAAACACCCAAAAACCACCTCCATGCGAGATATGGTCCACCAAAAATACCCTCATATGGGCCTAAAAATAAAAGCGCAAGAACTGCAACAGCAAATATTCCAAAGCCCGGCCCAACGTTAACTATGCCGGTGAACTGGCTTCTTATTCTGGTTGGCATAATTTCTGATATTAATGTTAGCCCGATGGCTATTTCACCACCCAGCCCAAGCCCAACAACCATTCTGCCAAGGAGAAACATTATATAATTAACAGACAGTGCTGATATAAGGGCACCAATAGCATATATCCCCAGATTAAATGAATACAAAAATCTTCGGCCTAAGTTATCACCCATATAGCCGGCCATTAAACCCCCAACAGCCATAAATCCAAATGTTATAAACTCAACCTGAGTTGATATGGCTGCGGCGCTTATATGAAAGGCTGCAGAAACACCTGTGGCTGCATATCCCGCATTATACTGTTCAATTGCATCAAAAAATGTACCCAGGACAACAAGGAGCATAATAATGCTAAATGCCCTATTATTTTTTGATATCCTATCCAGCTCAATTCTGCCAATATCATACATGTTTGATCTTTCTTCCATTCACACACCCCAAACATTTATTTAATTTGAAACGCAAATGGATTTAAGATTCTAATCTGAATTCTGCATATTTTTTTGTTATCCTTCATGATAGAAAACATAACTTATTTAATATCAATGAATATATAAAAGTAGCTGTTAATTTTATTTATTTTTTTATCAAATAAACAAATACATTATGTTAAAAAAGAATTTTTTCCATTGATAATATCCAAAATAAGAATAAAAGGATTATAAAAAATATTATCTACCTCCATTTAATAATTTAAAATGGCAAAACTCATATTAATTGTTGACACTGGAGTTGATGATGCCCTTGCCATAATGACCCTGGTAAAAAACGGCATTAAACCGGATTTTATTATAGCAGCCTCTGGAAACTCTGATTTGGATAATACATTAAATAATACAATTGAGGTCACAAAAATTCTGGAGGAAAATATACCGGTGTATTACGGTGCATACAGGCCATTAATAAGGGAACCATATTATGAGGACTACCATGGGCAAAATGGTCTTGCCAATTATACTTATGAGATGCATGAATTTAATAAAATTAATGGCATAATAGAACTTTATAATACTTTAAAAGATGAGGAGGTTGATATAATAATAACATGCCCTTTAACCACACTGGCACTGCTGTTTTCCCTGGAGAAAAACATAATAAAAAATATAAGGAGGATTATAGTCATGGGCGGTGCATTCGCCTTAAATGAGTATGGAACCGGTAACGTGGGCGATGCAGAATTTAATATATTTTATGACCCGGAGGCTGCAAATATGGTGTTTAATTCAGGAATTAAAATATATACCATTCCGCTGGATGTTACAATGAACCCAAATTTTTCAATAAAAGATGACGATCTAAACAAAATGCATGTAAATAGCAATGAGAGCAAATTTATATATGAACTGGTAAAATATATGGTTAACAGGCATGGAAGCTTTGAAATGCATGATCCAATAGCCGCACTTGCATATCTTAATGAAAAAGCATTTAAATATATTACAGGGAAAATAAGCGTTGATAGGAATGGCAAAACTTTATTAACAAGGGATGAAAAAGGGAGCTGCATGGTGGCATATTCCCTTGATATAAATATTTATCAAAAAAATGTAAAAAATCTTTTTTTTTAAATAATATTTAAATATGGATGTTTACATGATATAAAATAAATAAAAATATTAAAATAAAATACTGGTCTGATACTATGGTTAACTACGATATTTATATCTCAGCCCCACTTTTTAATGAGATGGAGATAGAGTTTAACAATAAGGTTGATGCATTTGTTAGAAATTTAGGATTCACAACGTATCTACCCCAGAGGGATGGTGGCGAGGATGAAAAGCTATTAAGAAACCCGGAGTTATATCCTGAGGCAAGCAGGCGTGTGTTTGAAAGGGACGTACAGGCATTAAAAAACTCCAGAATACTTTTAATGCTAATAGATGGCAGGGTTCCAGATGAGGGTGCATGCGTTGAACTTGGCATGGCATATGCATACAATAAAATATGCATAGGTTTTCAGACGGACATAAGGAAGTTTTCAGGTTTGCAGAATAATTTAATGATAGATTATTCATTTACATATAATATAGCACACACATGGGATGAATTAAGGGAAATACTGTTAAAAATAAAAAATTTAAAATAGTTTAATCTGCCATTTCAATAGGAATGCCCTTTCCGGTTTCCTTTCCAAACAGGAACCATGCTATTGCGCCTGCGGAACCGATTACCCAGACTATGATATTAAACAATATGTACTGGTTAAGGTTATATGAGGCAGTCAAATAAATGGTAGGTATATAAAGCCCTATTCCTAAAAATCTTATAATTGCCGTAAGCGTTCCCCTTGATTTTGTGGCCCACACCTCTGATTTTAAAGTATCCTCTGCCAGATAACCAAGCTGGACAAATGCATTTAGTGCTATTACAAGAAACCAAAAAATTATGAGGTATCTGGTCCAGGAGCTTATTGTAACGTAGGTTATAATGGTAAAAACAAGAGCACCAACATTCCCCCATAAAAGCATGCTCCTTCTGCTTATCCTCTCACCGAAAAATCCAATAAATCCTGTACCAAATGCGGCTACACTGGATACCAGTAAAATTAGGGCAACAAGGCCGGGATAAAATACAGGGCCAAGAACGTAGGCTATAAGTCCAAATCCGGTTGTACCTGCAAAGGCAGTGGTCAGGGTGGAAAATATTTTAAGGCCCAAATGTTTGGTTTTATCCAGATCCTCCCTATCCTCCAGCTCCTTCTTATTCATGGTTCTTCTCAAATATTCCTCCCTACCATAATATTTTATGGCATCATTGATTGCCTGATCTTCCCTGCCAATGCTTGCCAGCCATAGAAAGCTTTCAGGAAGATAACGCCTGGATGCTATTAAAACAATTAATACTATTAAAATTGTTATTGCAATCATAAACCTTTGATAGAATATTGAGGAACTTGCAGTTGAAAACGATACAGCAGCAAGAACCACACCACCAAGCGGTATGAAATTTAGCTCAAGCAGCATTGTAGTGCTTCTATGCTCTGTGGGCATTATCTCCTGCGACAGTGCCATTATTGTATTCATTTCACCTCCTGATCCAAACAAAAGTATGGCAAGAAATAAAAGTATTAGATAATATGTATCACTAAAAACTATGCCTATGGCTGCTATACCATACATTATCATGGTTATATAAAATACATGCTTCCTTCCTATTTTATCAGATAATGGTCCGGAAACTATTATTCCAATAATCAGCCATAGTGGAGACCATGATAGCAGCAAGGATCTAAGGCTTGCTGGCATTGCGACCCAGCCTGTCGCAATTGTTGACATCCCAAATATATATGCCTCAAGGAACATTCCCATTGAAAATGATATAAATGCCCATGTATCAACACGTGTCCAGTGCCCGAAACTTAAATTTCCAGCATTGCCACCCATGGTATGATAAGCTTATTTAATATTTAAAAGCATAAGTTTACATATTATACATTTATTTCAATTTATCAAAAAGTTTTAAAATTATTTACATTGTTTTAAAAATAAAAATGCTGTTATTAAATATTTACTGCCTTGACCTGGATATTAATTCGGAGTAAATGCTTAAATATTCCAGCCCCTTTTTTATTCCCCTTGATATCTCACTGAATTCCATGCCCTTTAATTTTTCCTCTATGGCATTTAGGTGGTTCAGGCCAATAAATGGTACGGCAACCTCAACAACCCTGGAGGCGTATCCTGATCCCTGAAATACCTTTTGTATACCATAGATTATATCCTCGAAATTCTCATAAATATATTCCCTTGCCTCCGGGTTCATGGATGCATTTGTGTAAAACCTTATGGAATCCTGCTGCTTGATTTCATGATTTTCAATTAATCTTGATACATTTTCATAATTTTTATCTCCAGAAAGCCATGACATTGCCTGTATAACCTTTATTTTATCCTCGTCATTATTAAAATCATTAAGCATTTTATGAAGTCCATCAAAATCATTCTTAATAATTGCATATGCTGTCAGTACTGAAGACCTTAAATCAGGATCCATACTGGTAATATTATTTATATTTTCGGCAATTTTTGCAGCATAATCATGATCCAAAATTGCAAGCCTGTATGATATCATTCCCCTTAATATGGATTTATTGATTTCCTCATTTTCCTCCTTGCTGCCAAGCATGTCAAGTTTATTTTTAAGAAGTTCAACAGTGAAATTGTGCAATTTTTCATTGTTTGTTAGTATTAAATTTAATATAAATAATTCCCCTGCTATTTCCTGATCAACCATTAATCTATTCTCATCGGAAAGTGCCTTTATTACATCCAGATATGAGTTTAGGTTAATTTTACCGGATATGAGAAATGAATAATAGTCATTTGCAATCCCCCATAAATCACGGTCTGAAAGCTTCTTTAAATTATTTACCAGTGATTTAAGGAGTTCATCCGAGTATAAAACCCTGTAAAATCCAGCCTCATCATCATTAAGCTTTAAAAATTTGTCAGTGTCTTCTATAATCATTTCAGATGCATCAAAAATAAGAGATTTTATACTGTTTTCATATTTTAACGTCAGCGGTATTTTCCATGTAACTTTTTGTGTCTTGCCATTAAGGAAAAATCTTGACTGTTTTAATAACAATTTTCCATCCACAATGCTGGCATCTATATATGGATATCCAGGTCTTTTAATAAATGATTCCATGACCTCCCTTACAGGAAGATCTGATACCTTTCCAATAAATTCCCAAAGATCAGAACCCTCTGCATTTTTGTATTTAAAATTTTCAAGGTATAAATTAAGCCCTTTTCTAAAAACATCATCGGTTACGAATGAATTAATCATTCTTAATATGCTTCCTCCCTTCCCATAGCTTATTTCATCGAAGATCTGTGCTATATCATCAGGAGATTTAACATCAACCTGTATTGGATGGGAATTAACCAGTGAATCCCCAGCAAGGGCCCCGGAGGTTTCACTGATAAGGAAATCTGAGAACATGTCATAGTCTGGATATAATTTATCCACTGCCTTATATGACATAAATGTGGCAAAACTCTCATTTAACCATAGGTCATCCCACCATTTCATTGTCACAAGGTCTCCGAACCACTGGTGTGCCAGTTCATGGGCTATTACATCTGCAATTGACCTCTTTACAGAAGTGCTTGTTGATGAATCGACATTGAGATATATTTCCCTGAATGTTATTGCCCCCCAGTTTTCCATTGCACCTGCCGCAAATTCAGGTACTGATATTAAATCCTCCTTTGGAAGTGGATATTTTATATTGAAATAATCCTCATAGAATCCAATTGATTTTTTGGCAATTTCCAGTGGATAATCCGATTGGGTTAGCCTGCCCCTGGGTGCCACAAGCCCTATTTCCTTTCCATCTTCCAATTTTTTAGTTTTTCTATCGAAATGTCCAATCCCAAGGTAAAGTAGGTATGTTGACATTCTCGGAGTCTGCATAAATTTTACCTCCTTTTTTCCGTCAATTTCTTTTATCGTTTCCACCGGCATATTTGAAACTGCATCAAGTCCACCATCAATTTTAATAGTTATATCAAATGTGGCCTTATATGATGGATTATCTATGCAGGGTATAAATTTTCTGGCCCCGGTTGGCTCAAACTGAGTTGTTATCATAAAACCATCCGGTGTTCTGGCCAGATATATCCCCTCAAGTTTTTCAGGTATCTCACCTGTAAAGTCTATATCCACCTGTGTTTTTGATGTTATTATCCCATCAACCACAATCTCCTGCTCATTTTTGTATTCTTTAAACCCTCTTATTACACCATTTACTGCAAGCCTTTTAATTTTATGCCCTATTGAGTTAAGTATTAATTTCTCCTCATTACCCTCCAATGTTATTTTTTCATGGCATGTGTAAGTAAATTTTTCTGTGTCAAAATCCAAATACAGGTTGTAGTTTATAATATTCATAATTACATATTGCATGGTATATTATAATTTTTATCAAATAAATAATTAA
>NZ_LKBH01000118.1:0-1238 GCF_001402935.1 Acidiplasma cupricumulans
TATTTTTTATCAATACTGAACAGGTGCATAGATTTTTTAATAATAAAAATACCCCTATAATTGTATATCTAATATTATTAATGTCGCTAACATTTTCAGTGCGCGCAAGCAATAATTTGATACTTACAACAATACCATTAATATCAAAATATTATCTTAATTTTAATAGCGTTTTAATCGGCATCCTTTCCGCTTCAGCCATGGGGAGCACAGGCATAATGAGTGCATTAATAAATTCAAGGCTGGATTCCAAGAAGAGAAGGAAATTATTTATTTCCTCAGTTTTTATCTATTCAGTTTTTGAGCCGTTATTCTATTTCTCCAACCCTTATAATATCTGGCTACTCGTTATATTTTCAGGCTTCTTTTTTGGCTCCATCATGCCCAATATAATAAGCTCCGCGGGTACAATAAAAGATAAAAAAACAAGGGAAAGGGCATTAACATTATATACATTATCACTTAGTGCAAGCCTGGTTATAGGGCCAATAATTGAATCATATATATTATTATACTTTAACCTGTATCAGCTATTCTTATTTTTTATACCTTTTGATATAATTGCAGTAATCCTATCATTTAAAATAAGATTTCCAGATGAAAATAACAGAAAAACAAAAAGGACACTAAATATTTTTAAGAATAATGGTTTTAAATTATCTGTTTTTAATAATATTTCTTATGATACGCCATTTGCGTTAATTTTAACATTTGGCGGCATCTTTGCCAGAACAGAGTTTAATGCACCATATTCATTTGTTGAGATATTATTGGCCGGATTTTTTGGCCTATCATTCTTATCAAGGTTTTATCTATCATACAGGCCAGTAAGAAGGCTGTATATAACCACAACATTCTCAATACTGTTGACAATTACAGGATTAATAATGGTGTACCTCTCCAGAAATTTAATCACCTATTTTATAATTATTTGCATGCTTGGAATACCGCATGGTTTAACATTTCCAACATCATTAACCGCATTATCAAGGTCATTTAATGAGAATGAAATTTCTGTTGCAAATACATATTTTTATGCCATAATGATGTTTCTTGCAGTAGCAGTGCCCTCCATATCTGGTTTAATGGTATATTCAATTGGGTTGAGATATACATTTCTTTTATTTTCTGTACCAGTCATTATACTCTTTATTTTAATATTATATGAGTATAGAAAAGTACCGGGAATAAACGAATAATATTTCAGCAATGTATTTTGATATAATATAAAATATTGA
>NZ_LKBH01000119.1:0-1160 GCF_001402935.1 Acidiplasma cupricumulans
ATAATTTTTTCTATAATTAAAATATCGATACCTTCTTATATCTCTATTTGATTTAAAATTGATTAGGTTTTGAGTCATAAAAAACTAATCAATTCCCTGTATTTAACTATACAGGGGATTTATAATGAATTGAAATTTTAATGAAATGAATTATGCAACTGACTTTAGCTATAAATAACTTAATTGCAATAATGAGCTCTTATTTTCATAGTATTTTGTGGATTGATATCATTTCTGTAACTCTTTAAGAGTATTTCGCTTTAAGCTATCAATAAAACTTAATAATTCAGGTATCATCACTAGATATGGATAATAACACAAAACTATTCACAAGCACCACATATTTGGATGAAATGATGCTAATGGAAGATGAAGCGCCATTAATAGCAATGAGCATTAATAAATATATAAAAAAGAAAGGATTCAATGTTTCTAATGTTTTGGATATACCCTGTGGGTTAGGTCGTATTTCTATAGAAATGATTAAATTTGGGTATAATTTAATAGGCGTAGACATATCTGATCAACTTTTAAATATAGCCAAGTCCAAGAGTAAAATTTATAAAGTGGATAAAAAATTTCAACTATACAAAGCAGATATGTATACTGACAATCTAAAAAAAATTATAAATGAAAGCCCAGATTTAATTTTAAACTGGTGGACAAGTATAGGATATAAAAGTCAGGATGACGATATAAATTTTTTTAAGATGTTACACGACTTATCGCATAATGGAACTATTTTCATGCTAGAAACATGGCACAGAAATTTTATATTAAGTCACCCCATTAAGAGAACATGGAAACAGCTAAAAAGTGGATATGTCTTAATAGAATACAATATTTCAAATTTCAATTCCTTAATAGAAAGCAATAGGAAATATTATAAGTTAAATAACAATTCTTTAGAATTTGAAGGTCAATTTAATACAAAGGTTATATTATATGATTTATCTGATTTGGCAAAAATGCTGATAAACACGGGTTGGGAAGTTATAGATGTAATGAATAATATAGAAAATCCATCCCCTTTTAATCCAAATAATAATGGGCTTGTTATAGTAAGCAAATCAATTTAATTTATATTCTTATTGTTACTGGCGATTTAAAATTTAGACTTTTTTCCATTTAATATAAGTATTCTTTTGTTTAAGAATAAA
>NZ_LKBH01000120.1:0-5460 GCF_001402935.1 Acidiplasma cupricumulans
TAAATTATAAATTTTTTTAATACATTATAATTATAATTTAAAATTAAAATATGAGCATATATTCAGGGAGTTGCTGTTAACATACTCATTATTTAGGAAATCTCCATAATTATATATTTTAAGTCCACTGATTTTTACAAATAAATAAATTAGGAACACAAAAATATAAGATCTTTTTTTAAACCCTGCCGATTTAAAAAATTTCTTAAAGAGTTTATAATTTGATACACCATAGCCTCTAATTAGATCAATATTATTATGAAGAATTCTTTTTAAATATTTTAATCCTGAAGCATAGCGTCTTTCCCGTTTAATTGCGTGCTGGTTATTTGCTATTTTATTATATTCTGGAACCTTATAAACAATGTATCCATTTTTTAAGAACCTTGCCATCCTTTCAAAATCCTCACCGTAATTAAGGTCTCTCCATGGAACGCTGAAATTAACCCGTTTTCTGCAAATAAAATTAAATGCAACAGAATTATCATCAATATTTATAAGGAAACTGTTAAAAAGACTTATAAATTTATCATTGTAAATTGTATCCAGGTCAACTTGCATAAAAATATCCATATCATCTGATTCATTATATGCCATTTCCATGGCAAGCTGTCTTCCCATCCCCCTGGAGCATTTGACCCTCCTAATTTCAATATCATAAATATTTTTAAGTCTTATAAGTATTTCATAAGTATTATCTGTTGAAAAATTATCAACTATCAAAAATTTTTTCCTGCATTTAATTTTATCAAGAGATTTTAAGGAACTTTCAACAATGGATGCATTATTAAATACAGTTCCATAGATATAGAGCATGAACATAAATAAATGATTATTATTTTAAAATTCTGTAATACTAAAAAAATATAGTTATTTATTTATATTTGCAGCGGTATAGGTTTCAACGTTTTTTTCAAGGGAATTCTTATTTGTTTCTGGTGCCATAATGATTGCTATTATCAGCCCAAAAACTGAAAATCCGGCAAATATTGACAATGAATGGAATACAGGAAATAATGGAAATAGGACAATACCCATTATGGCACCAACTCTTGACACTGCTGTTGCAATGCCCTGTATGGTTGACCTAACAGTAGTATCAAATAATTCTGTGGGATAAAATAATGTTACAGCCCCAACCCACTGCTCAAATAGTACAAATATGAAAAAGAAGGGTACTGTATAAAGGCCTGAAATTTTAATGATGCTCCCAAGAATTAAAAGCAATGACATTATGAAAAAACCTGAAATTGTAAGGAATCTTCTACCAAGCCGGTCTGCAAGTGGCATTGCTATTATATATCCCAGTATGCCACCAATTGATATCAGCATGCCTGCCTCTGCTATTGATCTAAACTGATGCTTAAATCCCAGTGTGCTGAATATTACCGGATAATAAAATCCTATGCCATATGCAGCAACATCAAATATAAACCATGCAAGTATTACAAAAATAAAGGTTTTGCCGTATTTTGTTTTTATTTTATATTCCGAATTTTTAAGATTATCCGATCTGCCGGCTATTTCAATCTCAGAATATTCCGCATCCTCTATTTTTCCGTGAGATGCCAGCCACCTTGGTGATTCAGGTACACTTAGCCTTAATAGTATTATTGGCACTGCCATTAATCCACCCAGAATAAATGTATATCTCCAGAAATCGTAGTAAATTACGAAGAAGTAATTGGCGGCTGCTGAAACAAATGCCCCAACCCAGTACATTCCAACCATTGTTATTAGAAGCTTTCCCCTGGTTTTTTTTGGTGAAAATTCAGACATCATTGTGGAGCTTATTGGATAATCACCCCCAATGCCGAATCCCATAAGAAGCCTTGATAAAAACAACTCAATAAAATTTGTTGAGAGCCCCGCTGTAATTGCAAATAATACAAAGAATATAAGGTCTATGCCAAATATCTTTTTTCGTCCAATACGGTCTGATAAAATGCCTAGCAGCGGTGCACCAGCCAGCATTCCGGCAAAGGATGATATGTCTATTAGTATGTACTCAAGTTCACTGAGATGAAGCTGTGCCGGTAAAACAAGGGCAGCCATGGTAATTATGGACAGGTCATAACCGTCAAGAAACAGACCTGTGGATGCCAGGGCAAATAATTTAATTCCATTCTTATTAATCCTCGAATTGTCGATTGCATCAAAAACCATTCTCACACCTCCAAATTTTTAAATCCATACGAGGATTTAAAGTACAAAAAAGCCCTTAATTATATATTAAACGTAATTTTTAATCATATATAAAATTAAGTGCCTGGAAAAAAATGAAAATTAAGCAATTGACGATAAATTTTAGAGATCATATGGCAATAAAAAATGCCTAAAATAAGGCCTGCCTAAAATATTTTTTATAAATAATTATCATAAATCTGGAATCAAACCAAATATCCCTGAATTTTTGTATAAAATTTTAATTATTTTACGACAAAATAAAATATTATGTTTATAAAAAGTCAAATTTTGTAATATAAACAGCTGGAAAGGTTTATTATACCAAAATATTTATTCTGCCATGAATTCTGACAGAAGTTTAAAACCGGATCAGGTGGGATTGTGGCACGATATTTTCCAGAGTTTCAGCCATGTTGCCCCGGCCGCAGAGGTTGCAATACTTATAACAGGAACCGCACTGGTTGCAGAGGGCAGCACACCGCTGGTTTTTTTGCTCGCACCATTAATAGTGCTCTTATGGTTAAACACAAATTATCAGTTTTCTGGTAAAATCTCCAGCTCCGGCGGATATTCTGCATTTTCCAGGGCAGGTCTTGGCAAAACGGCCGGAGATTTAACTGGATGGTTGTTCTTCTTTAATGAGTTCTTGACATATACCGGATTTGCTCTTTTATCATTTGCTGCATTTATTTTTCTAATATCCCCAAAAATTTCGTCAATTACATATATATGGATACCAATTATGCTAATACCCCTAATATTTACAACTGTATTTGTTTATCGTGGTGTGAGGGTATCATTAAATTATGCTGTGTACACGGGAATTATTGAGACACTTGTTTTGACCATAGGTGCAATAATTATAATAATAAAGGTTGGTGCTGGAAACACATTAACCGTGTTCACAGCAAAACCTGTGGGAAATGATTTTTCTATTATAGGTCTTGGATTATTATTTGGTCTTTATTCATACGGTGGCAGCGGCTCTGTTATTGCCCTTGGTGAGGAATCCAGGGAGCCTAAAAGATTGATTAAAAAGGCAATTCTATATGGATGGCTAATTGTTGTTATCCCACTGGCGCTTAATGCATATGCACTAACTGTTGGGTGGGGATTAAATAATATATCATCCTTTGGGTCATCGCCTGATCCAGGCCTTATAGAATATTTTACATTTCTGGGACCCTTTGGTGGATGGCTCTTTGCCGCAATAGTATTAAACAGTTTTCTTGATTTTGGCATAGCCATTAATAATTCTTTAACAAGGATGCTCTATTATTTATCCAGGGATAGCAATATATTACCATCATATCTAAGTGAAACGCATAAAAAATATGGTACGCCTTATAAGGCAATACTTACAACTGCAGTTTTTTCATTTATTATTGCACTTATTTCCGGATTAATATTTGGACCATTTATAGGTGCACTGGTCATAGAGGGCGCGGCATCAATAGCATTCATGTTACAGCATGCAATAGCAACATTGAGCCTTCCTGTATACACCAAAAGGGAGAAGGAATTCCATATAATTGCTGATTTAATTATTCCGGCAATAGCAATAATATTTATTGGATTTGCAATATTCAGCACTGTATATCCTGTTCCTGCATTTCCATTAAACCTTCCTGCATATATGGTTGGTGTATGGATTTTAATTGGCCTTATATTAATAATAATACTTAAAAAATTTTCATCCCAGAAAATTGAAAAGGTTGCAGAGGTTAAATAAAAAAATTATTCCTTAAAAAAATCAAAAGATTATTTTTATTTATTTTTAAAAATTACTGTGAATCCTCAGCCTCCATATTAAATCTATCATAGTCATTCTGTTTTTCAGACAATTGAACCCTCTCTGGTCTAATGTAATATATGACAATATACAATAAAAGTCCAATAAACGATCCAAAGAGTGCCTTTGGGAAATAAGCAAATATGTAATCATAGGGGCCTATTCCAAATATGGCTATCACAGTGCCTATAAACGCTGGTATAAGGGCTCCAAATTTAATATTATTTTTTATATTTCTTGGTATTTTATAATAGTCACCTATTCTTGTTGTATGCCTTAAATTTTTGAACCAGTCAAAAATGAGTATGAATGTAAATGGAAATATAATTGCCTCGAGAATGTCTATGAATCCGGATATACGGGCCAGGATGCCCTCTATGGCCAGTATTATACCACCAATGCCAAGTAGCAGTGTTGCAACAGGCTGTGCCCATTTTTCATGCACACTCTTACCAAATAATGGCTGTATTGATGTTAATAAATCAGCAGTTGCGGGATAAAGATTCATTGCATTTGGGTGTATCAATGATAATGCCAGAAGAATGGCCGCGATGATTATTATAATTCTGTCTATTCCGGATACACCGGGAAAAGATAGTACTGCAATATTCCATCCACTTCCAGGATTTAAACTATTGCCAAAAAATCCAACAATGCCCATCAGCAAAACAGGTAGCATAATTCCCAGGGGGCTCGCAACAAAATATCCAGCCCTTGTTTTTTTGTTTTCTTTACCAGAAAATGGCCTGCCAAATCTTGATTGTGTCGAGATCTTATATGTCCATGCAAGTATTGAAAATCCCAGTAGAAAATCCAGCGCACCTCCCCATGTATACTTACCGATAGGATTTAAAAGATTAGAAACATTGATTGTATACGTTGTGAATAGAAAATATGTTAAAATACCAAAGCTAATTACAAGAAGCGGTGCTGTGTACCTAAAGAAATATTCAAGCCATTTTGCACCAAGAAGTACCAGTAATATCTGTATTGCCCCCATAATAATGTACCAGTATAAAATTGGAGAATGTGTAAGGCTGCTTAATATTACGGCACCAACACTATCATTAAGGCCAAAATAACCAAGATTTAAAAATGTGAATATTAGTGAATATGCTCCAGAGGTCATATACCCGTAGGTCTTTCTTGCAACAACAAGAGATGGTACCGGTATCTGCCGGCCCATATCTGAGATCAAACCCGCAGGTATGAGTCCTATAAGAAGGGCAATAACAATTGCAATAATTGCATAAATAAGGCCCATATTATATAATTCCTTGCCGGCAATTGGAACAAGTGCGGCACCACTTACCATTGCCCAAAATATAAAAAATTTCCACGGTGACATATTTCTCTCATTTTTTGGTATGGGATTTACACCTATTACCTCAAAACCATCCTCAACCACTGTATTATCAGAATGTTTTGGCATAAAATCCATAGTAAGCCAAAATATTTAAGCATAGATTATTTTTAAATAA
>NZ_LKBH01000121.1:0-5295 GCF_001402935.1 Acidiplasma cupricumulans
CATAATTGATCAATAATTATCCTGCTATAATTTTAGCATGCTGGCCATAACATCTGCCCTGTTGGTTATTATACCGTTTAAACCCGCATTTTTGATTTTCACGGCATCAACATAATTATCAACCGTCCATGGAATTACAATAAATCCAAGACTTCTTAATTTAATGAGGCAGTCAATTTTATCATTTTTATATTCTGGTATATAAACAGAAATTCCAAGTTCCCTCAGATCAACACTGTTAAGTTTTCCCATATATTTTTCGGATAAATCACAGTAATCCAGACCCAGCATAATTGAATCATCAAGGGCATGCATTTCCCTGAGTGAGAATGGGTTAAATGATATGACACAAACGTGATCTTTCATTCCTGTATTTTTTATTATTTCCAAAGTTTTTGTAACAATATTGTTATAAACCATACTGCCAGAATCATCTATTGTTTTTAGTTCAATAAAAAAATATTTTTCATGATATGTTTTTAATATATAGTCAAGCCGCGGTATTTTAAAACCCTTTATATTTAACCTGTCTATTTCAGAGGAATTTAGGTTTTCTATATTAATATCATTCCCCGTTAATCTTTTTAAATTAAAGTCGTGAACTATGTAAACCCCACCATCTGCAGATAAATGAACATCAAGTTCCACAGCATCTGTATAATTAAATGCATTTTTGAATGAAATCTCTGTATTTTCTGGATATTTCTCAGGGAGGCCACGATGACCTATTATTACAAAGTTTTTTGTTAAATAATCATACATTTCCATGCAACACCATATATAAATTACTTATATAGTTATTTGAGGATAAATAAAACATCAATATTCCTAGATTAATTTTATTTCCACCATAAGGTCTAAATTTGAGGTATTTACGTTAAATTTTAACAGGTTAATTTAGATTTTAGATATCAATAAATACGAAAAAATCATAACAGCATTAAATGGAAAAAATAGGCATTATAGGTGGTGGGATCACAGGTATTTTCAGTGCCCTTAATCTATCCATGAATGGTTATAAAGTAACGGTCTTTGAAAGAAACTCACTTCTTGCCGGGACATCCGGCAGATTCCATGGTATGCTGCATAGTGGTGCCAGGTATTCTGTAAATGACCCAAACTCAGCAAGGGAATGTATGGAGGAAAATAAGTTATTAAGCAAAACTGCCAGCAGATTCATAAAGGATACCGGCGGTTATTACATATCCCTTGGAGAAGTTGAATCAAATTATGGTGACATGCTTATAAAAAGCAATGAAAAAAATGGTATAGATTCAGAGGAATTACCACCTGAGGAATTTTTAAAAATGGAGGCATATGTAAACCCAAAGATTGAAAGGGTTATAAGGGTTCCTGACAAAATTATAAGCGCTCATAATTTTTCTGCAGCTGTTGCACTGGAGGCCATAATGGCCGGTACAAAATTTAATACAGGCTGTAATGTAGTTGGCGGGTCTGTGTCGAAAAATAATGTAATTTCATTAAAATATTCATATAATGGAAATATACAAACTGAAAAATTTGATTTTATTATAAACACCTCGGGGCCATGGTCTGGTAATGTTGCCCAGAATCTGGGCATAAAGAACTTTGAAGTTATGCCAACACTTGGATACATGGCAGTCTATGACAGACCCTTTGTTGGGTCCATAATTAACAGGATGCGCCCCCCATCAGATGGTGATATTATACTCCCTTACGGTTCTGGCACGGTGGCCGGAACCCTGGCAATTATCTCTGATGATCCGGATTCCAATGATGTGGATGATGAGGACCTTGATATTATGCTGTCTGAGGTATCCAAGATGGTGCCATCACTTGAAAAAAAGCGCTATAAGAAACTTTACTATTCAATGAGGCCTCTTGTTAAGGATGATAACTCCAGGGGTACAAGAGATTTTTCAATAATTGATAATTTCGATAACATGATAAGCATAATAGGTGGGAAATTCACCACCACAAGGCTTATGGCGTCCGAATTAAGCAACAGGATATCAGAAATTTTTGGCTCACATAATTATGATACATCCAAAATAAATTTTAATGATACTTTTGAAAGATACATGGAGTCAAATATGGGTGGCCTTGATAAAGAATTTATAAATTATATAAATTCCTACAGGGATGGTATGGATTTCGAATATGCTGATTACATACTATCAGCATATCTGTTGAATGAAGGCATTAAAAGAGGAAACAAAAATGAAATTTAATGGTAGTTTTATGGTTAATAAGGGCAATGATGAGGTTTCATTGTTTTTTAAAGATTTAAAAAATGTTATACCATGTCTGCCGGGTGTGTATGATCTTGAATATGGCGATAAAATAAAATGTAAACTCAAGCTTGACATATCGGATGCAGGAATATCTGCAATGAATACAATATCCGGAAGAATGACATTTACATATAATTATTCCGGGAATAATATAAAAATTGATGGTGATGGCAGGATAGCTGGTTCAAAGATACAGTTTCGCATCAATATAGGCCTAACACCTGCGGAACAGGAAACAAAAATAGACTGGGAAAGCGATTTCAATTTTGGCATGATTGTTAAAATTATGGGTTCTGATAGATTAAATTCTGTATCATTAAGCAACATAAACAGCACAATAAAGTGTTTTAAGGATAAAATTAATGCCCTATAATTTAAATTTATATATATTTTAAAAATCCCATATTGCCGCGTCTAATTCTGTAGTAATTATATAAAAAACCCTTCATTATGGCAGGCTTCCTTAAAAATCTAAATTTTTCAATGCTGCCACCCCATGGAATGCTGCTGACAACCCTCATCCCGGGACCCTGTGGCGATCCTAAAACAGTTATATAAACAGGGTCAAAGCTATTTTTTGCACCATTTATGTAATCTCCAACAAATATGCCCATTCTCATGGCAAGCTCACCAATTTTTGGCCCAAAATTAATGGCATCCCCTATGGCAAAAACATCATCTGCAATTCGCAGTTTATTATCCGTGTTTAAAAAGTCATTAAATAGGGCCGGTTTGCATTCTGGAAGAATATAATCCGGGCTCTCCGTTATTGTTATATTATAATGATTAAGCAGGCTAATAACGCCATCACGAATTTTTTTACCAAGAAAAGAGAGGGCATTGCCTGAAAATTTAAAATTTTTATTATATTTTTTCATGGCCAGTATAAAGTTGATAACTATATATTCGTCAAATTCATTCTGGGATCCTATGGCCATGTTATTTTCCAGCTTCATTTTTTCAAGAAACGTGATCTGATTATTGCGGTCACATCCCGTGGCTATTATAATTTTATCTGCATTATATACATTTTTATCTGTTATTATCTCCCTTTTTTCTATATTAACATCTTTTACCTGCTCATTTATTATATCATCTTTTAATTTTATTCTTACAGGATTGTTAAATAGATAATAATTTAAATAATAATCTCTGGTAATTATTTTTACATTAAATTTCCTCCTAAGCCTGTAATAGGCATTCAATCCCGAGTAACCACTCCCAAGGATCATTATGTTATCCATATGTACATGCATTAATAATAACCTTAAATTTTATTCCATTTATAACTGGTATTAAAACTTAATTAATCACATTAACATTAAGGATTTATGTTCGAGGAGGAAAAAAGGGCTGCGGCAATGGAGGCAATAAAGCATGTTAAAAGTGGCATGAAGCTTGGGCTTGGCACAGGGTCAACAACAAGATATTTTCTTGATGCCCTTGGAGAACTGGTAAAAAGTGGTAAAATAACCGATATTATTGGTGTTCCAACATCTAAGAAAACAGAGGAAATTGCCAATAGTTACGGGATTAAGACAGTAAATAACATTAATAATATTGATATAGATTTTGACGGTGCAGATGAATTTGATCCTGATGGAAATCTTATAAAAGGTGGTGGAGGGGCGCTTGTAAGGGAAAAAATTGTTGCGTACAATAGTAAGAATGTATTTATAATGGTTGACAGCTCAAAATTTTCTGAAAAACTGCATAAATTTCCATTACCTGTTGAGGTTATACCATTCATGGAAGATCAAACTTTAAGCCACATAGAGGAACTTGGGGCAAAATGCACATTCAGGGATAATAAAAAATTCATCAGCGATAATGGGAACTACATAATAGACTGCAGATTTGATTATACTGATACAGGACTTGAGCAAAAAATTAAAATGATTCCCGGTGTTGTTGAGGTTGGCATATTTCATAATATAACAACAAAAATATTTAAGGGGAATGGAAATACATGTGAAATTATTGATATTAAAAAATTATAAATCCATTTCATTGGAGGATGAAAGTATCATGTCCATGGCCAGCTCTGCAATGTCTGTGGAATAAAAGCCTATTCTTGTTATTTCCTCGGATGTAAATGAAATTGTTTCAATATCAGAATCCAGTGAAATATTTAATAACTCGTTTTTATAACCATTTATTGTTTTTTTCATGCATATAATATCATTTAATCCGGCATATTTTTTTGAATAATAAAGTGATATGGCCTTTTTATAGAGTTCCAGACAGAAGTTAAGAAACTCAATTACCTTATTTATTGCGGTTTTTGATGAATTATTCTTTTTTGTCCATATATTGCATAGATTGACTGCGTGGTCTGCTATTCTTTCAAGTATTCTTGATAATAGCAGATAATATATGCTGTTACCATCCTCACAGCTTCTTGCCTTCACCTCCCGGTATATATACCACTGAAATCTATCAATCTCATCATCCCTTGATACCACACTTTTTAACAGGCCATAATCATTTGAACTTATTCCTGAAATTACATCGGATATCATTGACTCAACATTAAGAGACATCCTTTTTATTGAATTATAGATTGGATATGAATTTGAATTAAGTACGTTCTGCAATACAACCTTTTTTGAGTCCTCCTCAAATATTTCTATTCCTATTACCAGCTTGGAAAATTTTTTTATGGTATCCCTTATCTCATCAGATATATAGTTTGAACTTCTGATTGTAAGTGTGTCGAATCCAGAAATATAAATTGATATAAGGGCCCTTTGAAGGCTTTTTGTATCTATCTGCCCTATATTAAGAACCTTATCTATTTCCGTTTTAACATCGGAGCTATTATATAAAACAAGTCTGTCCTTTGATTCCTCAATTTTTACCTCGCTTCCCCTTGTTAGATGATTGTTTTTAACCCATTTAGAAGGTAATGAAACTATATATGTTGAACCTCCAGTTAGCTGGATCTTTCTTACTGAACTCATGTATATATATTTAAAAAAACTATATATATGTATGTTTTAGATCGGAAGAGCGTCGT
>NZ_LKBH01000122.1:0-5139 GCF_001402935.1 Acidiplasma cupricumulans
CCTTAGTATGATACATTATGTATCTAATATTAATTTGTTTTATAAAAAAACAAAATATAACATATATTGTTTTATAAGAAAACAATTTTATATAACTTTGTATTACATTTACATGGAAGGCAGTAAATTAGCCTTTAGAAAAGTTATCTCTGAATGGTTAACAGGAGATTTACCATATGCACGTAAAAGGGACATAAATATACCATTAAAATCTGAAAAAATTATTACAGTGATAGGACCAAGAAGATCAGGCAAAACATATTTTTTATATTTTGTAATTAATGAACTATTAAAAACCGAACCGAAGAATAATATACTGTATATAAATTTTGAGGACGATAGATTAATAAATATAAAAATCTCCGATCTTGATGATATAATACCTATATTTTATGAAATGGCAAATCCTGATAAAGAGAAAAATATTTACCTATTTTTTGATGAAATTCAGAATATAGAAAACTGGGAAAAATATATAAGAAGGCTCTACGATACAAAACAATTTAGAATTTATTTATCAGGCTCATCATCGAAATTATTAAGCCGTGAGATTTCAACCTCCTTAAGGGGAAGAAACCTTGAATATGTTATAATGCCACTAAACTTCAGGGAATATCTTGAATTTAATGGGAAGGAATATTCTTACCTAACAGGATTCACTGACAATAAAGGATATATTATTTCTGAGCTTAGAAATTATCTTGAATATGGTGGATATCCTGAGGTTGTTATAGAAAAAAATAATGATAATAAATTAAGAATATTGAGATCTTATTATAATACAATTTTCTCAATGGATATGGCAGAACATTTCAATATTTCCGAAGTTAATGTCCTGGATGCCTTTTTAAAATATATAATATCAATATATTCAAAATATTTTAGCATATCAAAAATTTACGGTATATTCAAATCAGCTGGTTATAAAATAAGTAAAAATAAACTGCTGGAATTTTTGTATGATTCCGAGGAGGTATTCTTTATGTTCTATCTAAAAATATACAGCCGGTCGGAGAATAAGAAATTATCATACCGGAAGAAAATATATGTTATAGATTCTGGAATAATAAATTCGCTTAAAAATGAAATGTCCATTCCGAGATTAATGGAAAACATAGTATTTTTGGACTTAAATAAGAGAGGCATGGAAAATAACTTTAGTATAGCTTACTGGAAAGAATACGGAAAGGCTGATGGTAAAGAAATTGATTTTGTTTTATATGATTCACTAAAGATCATTCAATTAATCCAGGTAACATATATATCAGATATAAGTGATATTAATTCCAGGGAAATTTCTGCGCTTTTGGCCGGTGCAAGATATTTTAAGTGCCATGACCTTCTCATTATAACAAGGGATTATGAGGGATATATCGAAAAGAATGGTGAAAAGATAATTTTTATACCCCTCTGGAAATGGCTTCTTAACCTTAAATAATTTCTAAATCAATAATTTTGTTAAAATGTTGGATAATGACCAGAACTTATCATGTCAAAGACAGGGGCAAAGACCGGTGCCATTTCTGGTTTGTTGCATGGCGCGTTTTCTGGACTTTTTGGTTTATTACATTGATTATTTATAAAAATGATGTGATGAAGTTTTTATCACAGGATGCTTTAAAAGAATTATCGGCAGGGATGAACTCATTTTGGGATAACATAATAATATTATTAATCCAAAAGACCATTAAAAGAGGGTTTATTTTATAATAATCGGTGCCATAACATAAATCAATATTTAGAAGTTAAATAAAGCCCATAACCAGAATGGAATATACTTTATTAAAATACCATTGATTGATTCTTCTCCTTCATAATCATAGGTTATTATTTTCCCGGTATTCAAACCAAGGTTCATTGCGGCTTCCACAAGGGCAGACGTTTCCCTGGATCTTGTGCCAGGGTCCGACACTGAGTAAGAAACCTGTATGAGTTCTATATTTTTTCCAGTAAGAATGAAATCCACTTCCTTTCCTGATTTTAGCTTAAGATAATTTATACTCATAGCAGGAGAAGCATTCTTCAATAATTCCATAAAAACTGCGTTTTCCAGTGCCCTTCCCCTATCAATGTCGGAGAAAAGCCGGGAAATGCCTATATCTGTTATATAGATCTTTGATTGCGTGGCCATGCGCTTCTGTACACTCTTTTCATATTTCTCAAGTATATTTACGAGAAAGACAGATTTGGAATAGTAAAGAAAATTTAACAGTGTTATTCTGCTTATTCTCCTTCCGGTACTTCTGAAATAATTTAACGCCTTTACCGAACTGAAATAGGAGGCATAGCTGCTGGAAAGAATTCTTAGAAATATGTTTAAATCTCCAACCTCTCTGATATTGTATCTTCTCACTATATCCCTGAAGAAAATTGCATCAAAGTAGGATGAAAGAAGTTCAAGTTTTCTTAATGGTTTGTCTGTCATTGCTATCTCAGGAAATGATCCATATTCCAAAAAATCATCAACCAACTTTAATACTGTTCCTTTCTCAATAGAATATTTATACAGTTTGTTAATTTTCAGCCCCTTTGCGGCCACATATTCCTTAAAAGAGAATGGATAAACAATATATGTGAGGTTTCTGCCTGCAAGCGAGGTGGCAATTTCACTGCTTAACAATTCAGATGAGGAACCTGTTACAATAATTCTATATTTTCTCGTGTCATAGATTTTTCTAACCCATTTATCCCAGTTTTCAACAACCTGAATTTCATCAAGAAAAAGGTATATGGTACCATCAGGGTTGAAAAGTTCCTTATGGGCAATGAGAAGGTTGTCAAGATCTGATGCAACTATTCCTACAAGTCTCTCGTTTTCAAAATTCACATAAATAATATTATCATTTTTAGTGCCTTTTTTTAAAAGTTCAGTCATGCACTGAAACATGATATAGGTTTTACCTGTTCTCCTTGAACCGGCAATTGCAATTATCTTATCAGTTTCCAGATCAATGTGCATATCACGTTCTATCATATTTGGTATTTTATATTCCTTCCAGAGCGCTAAAACATATTTGAAATCATCAATTGTTACCATTATTGTACAGTATACTGAACATATTATTATATTTTATGTATATTATACTGTACAATTTAAGCAGATTATAAACAGTCTTATAAAGTACTTGATTTTACATATATATTTTAAATTTCATGGTTTTGATTATTTTCTAAATTAAGAATGAATGAGGAGATAAGAAGAGGGTTAAAGTAGCATTATCATTCCCTATTGAGGATTCTGCAATGAAGATATTTAAAATCAATAGATTTCAATTCTAGATATGCATTCAGGAAGATGAATGGCCCCTATAAATGCCATGATGAGATTAAAGAGATGTTCAATAAGAGGTACCCTTTATAAATACACAAAATATGGTACACGATCTACATACTGTGAACCATTATCTGTTTTTAATGTAATATTATAAGGTATAACACCATTAAACTTCCTGATAATGGCATCATCTATTGCATTGATTGCATCCCTAGATGTTTCGGTTCCATTTTATTTTTATGGCTATGTATTGGCAAAGTTAGATTATTATTCTTCATTATTTTATAAACTGTTTTTTAGCTATATTTATGCCAGAATTCCTTAATAATGCCCAGATTCTCTTATAGCCATATGTTATTCTTTCTTTGCATAATCCATTATTTTATTCACTATGCTACTGTCAATCCCTGTATAATATTTTCTAACTTCTATGTTTAGAAAGATAAAATTTTATATAGTTCTCTCATGAACTATTATGATATCTGGATTAATAGATTATTTAACTCTTTCAAGAATTTTAATTAATAACTTATGGGTTATAATTGCAGCTATTTTTGTATTTATTATGACAATTGCCGTTGGTTTTCTGGAGATAGGAGAATTGGGGAATAAATACAAAAACAGTTTATTAAAAACCATTGTTATATCCGGGACAGCAATATTTGTTATGGCTATTATAGGATTCAATACCGCTTTTGCACCAACTGTGGATGGAATAATAGGAAATCCATTCTATAAAAGCGGCTTTTTCCTGGGAGGATTTTCTTCCGGATCTATCAACGCTACCTGGTGGTCCATGACCGGAAAGTATTTCAATACTGGATTAAAACTTGGAACATATTATTTATTTGAAACTGCTTTTGCAGCGGTTACCCTTGCCCTTGTGGGTGTAATTGTATTAAAGAAAATGAAGTTCAAAGCCTTTTTTATATTTTCAATAGTTTATTTTGTAATAATCTGGAATCTACCTGCTGCATGGATTTGGAACCCGACTGGATGGCTGTACAAAATGGGCATGAGAGATTTTGCAGGGGGGCCTGGTTGTTCATGGAGCCGCAGCAGCCGCAGGATTGGCAATTGTGTATGAAATATGGAGGGAGGAAAAGAAAAAGGGTTTAAAGCAATCGATGAAAATTGACATGCATATAAACAGCACATGGCTGGCGCTTGGAATATTATTACTATGGATAGGGTGGTTTGGCTTCAATCCCGGAAGTGTACTTGCATTCAACAGTGATGTTCTGATGGTAGTAATAACCACATTTGTTGCCTCAGGTGCGGCAATGATGTCCACAATGTTATTTGGCGAATTATGGGATAGAAAAACTCCCACAATCATGGATGCAACCAATGGAATTCTAATGGGACTTATTATAATTACACCGCTGGCGGGATTCGTGAGTCCGGCAAGTGCACTAATACTGGGATTCATTGGAGGACCATTATTTATAGAAGGAGAAAAATTATTTTCAAGGGTGAAATGGTTTTCAGACCCAGTTGGATTATTTCCCGGGCATGGCCTTGGAGGAGTCTTCGGGGTTATAATGATAGCATTCTTCACACAGCATTCATTTGCAGTGGCTTCTGGCAACAGTGTTTTACCTAACGGTTTGCTGTTTTACGGTGGATTTACTGCATTGAGGCAGCTTGGAATAGAATTACTGGGCATAACTGTTGTGGTGGTTGTTGTATTTACTATATCTCTAGTTACCATATATCTCATAAGCAAGTTGATCCACGGAATCTTGAATGATGAAGCTTACAGTCATTTAAAACAATAATCCCCATATTATGGTGTTGTATTATAATATTAACTACAAAGGCAAATGAAGTATTAAATTTATTAAAAATACCCTGAAGGTATA
>NZ_LKBH01000123.1:0-4968 GCF_001402935.1 Acidiplasma cupricumulans
TAATTATTTTTTATCAGTTCTGGTTTTAAATTCACAACCTTAAAAAAGATAATTATTGCACCTATAAAATAGAATAATGATGATATTTCAAAAAGCCTTACATACGCAATTAATTTTTGACCACCAAAAATAAAAAGAATAAATCCATAGACCATTGGAGAGAATGCCTCACCAATGCCTGTGGAAAATGAAAATAATGACATAAATCTTCCGGCGCTGCCTCTGGGTACAACATAGCTAATATAAGAATTTGACATTGAAAAATAATTTCCAAATGTTATGCCAAGTACCGAACCAATAATTAAAAAGAGATAAAAGCTTCTTACAAATATTATCATCAGAACGCTTATACCGCCAATTACAGGAAGTATAAAAATGAAAAAGTCCTTGCCAATTTTATCGGATATGAACCCTATTAATACAGCGGATATGGCCGACACCGTTAATATTATAAGGCCGGCAATTGCCACATATATCGCACTATTTTTTATATTAAGTATATATTCGAAATAATAAAACTCAAAGAATGTTAATCCAGAGCTGCCAATAATTATAAAAAAATTTGATATGGACATCCACTTAAATTTTTGTTGATTGGCAATTTTTTTAAATAATTTTGAAAAGTGAAAAAAAATTTTATCTGCATTTGATCTGTAATCCTCATTTCTGATGGTATTTACAGTGAATAATGTTGTAATAAATAATGATAAGATAATTGCCATTAATGCAAGATTCAATTTATTATAACCAAGCAGCAGGCCTGAAATGCCAAAACCAAGTGCGGTTCCAATTAATGTAAAAAATCCACTTATGCCGGATGATGTCCCCCTCTGATAATCCGGTATAATATCCCTAACCAATGGTAAATATGATCCGTATGCCATATTTGACCCTATTTCTATCAATATATAAACAATTAAAATTGATATAATTGAAGAATGAAAAATAATGAAGTATATTAATGATGCCAGCGTGATTGCCGATCCCAGCATTATAAATGGCCTTCTCCTTCCAAATCTTGTTTCAAGGCTGTCTGTTGTTATTCCCGCAAAAACATTAAATGATATTCCTATTATTATGCCTGCAAACGCTATAATGCCCAGATATAATGATTGTGCATTCTGCGCAACCATTCTTGCTATAAGGAAGGGCAAAAACAATGATTCAAAAGAAATCCATAAATAATTATTGCCAAGGTAAATAGAATTCATACCAAATATATATTTAAAGGATTTCCTGGAATACTTTTCCATAAACATGGATACATTAAATATAAAATAATTTTACCAATTTTTATAGAATAATAAATACCGGTACTCTTCATTGTTTGAATTGTGATTTTTATATTTCCTTATAAATGATGGATTTCCAAAAATTTTTCTAATGTATTCACTGTCATAAAAATTTAATAGATACTTACCAGAAATGCTTTTTAATAATTTATGCAATCTTTTATAATCACTGTCTGAAAAATTGTGATTATACCAGCTTTTACTGGGATATGGCGGATCCATATAAAAAAATGCGTCCCTGCCATTGTAATGATCTATTAATGATGAAAAATCCATATTTTCAATAAGCCAGTTTTTAATGTCATTATGAACATCATAAAGATTTTCAAGTTTTTTTATAAATTGTGTATAAATGGATTTCTCCCGGGTGGCATAGGAATTTCCCATACCGCCAAATGATATATTAAGCCTTACAAATAAATTTGCAGCAGATATTAATCTATCATTGCCATCACTAAAATTTTCCCTCTTTATATATTCCTGAAGGTTATCAGGACTTTTTGATATTTCACTCAGATAGTTATAAAGTTCAAAGAAATGAGCTTTTGCCTCAATAAAAAAATTGTACATATTAAAATCTATATCATTGTAAATCTTATGACTGGCATTAACATTTAATATAACGTTCCCTGAACCACCAAAAACGTCTATAAATATATCCGAACCGGAGGATCTAAAAACATTTTGTATATCTTTTATAGAAACATTCTTTCCCCCGGGATATTTAAATAGCCTGAACACGCTAGGATATTATATTAAAATATAATAAAATTGGCGTATGTTAATATAGTCTAATAATATCAAAGCATTAAATGCAGGAAAAAAGAAGCCCGGAATACCTTATTGGCATGAATTCAATTCATATTGGAACGAATTTTCTATGGATTTCATTTGAATCATATATACTGCCAATAGAACTCATAAATTTTGTAAACAACAGCCTTTTTCTGGGTTTCATAGCATTTATAGGCACCGCTGCAGGGGTCTTTATAGGCTTAATTTCAGGAACTGCCAGCGATAAGTACACATTCCTATGGGGAAGACGGGGACCATACATAATTATAGGTGTTATACTAACAGTTTTTTCAATTTTTCTGGATGAGGTAATGAAAATAAATGTTTTTGGAATATTGATAGGGTATATAATGATACAGATATCATCGAATATATCTGTTGGTGCATACCAGCCATTATTTGTGGATTTTTTGCATAAGGATGAGAGGGGTGCGGCAGCAGGCATAAATGGTTTATTCATTTTAATTGGTTCCGCCATGGGCTATGCAGTTACCGGATATTTTATAACAGTTGGAAAAACAATATATGGCCTGATTGTTATATCCGCTGTTCTGATATTTACAGGGATATTAACAACCGGTACCATAAAAAAGGATGATTCTGTTATTGTTCATTCAAGGGAGAGACTATTCAAAATTTTTATGGACATATTTAATCTAAAAAAGGGCATAAAAAGTTATATTTATGTGGTTTTAGGCAGTTTTATGGTTTTTTCAGGTGTTGTTGGGTTATCATTTTTCGAACTTTATTTTTTTAAATACATACTTAATTATTCAAATCCAGCATATTATGTATCAATTGCAGGTATAGTTGTTTTGATGGTTTCCGCACTGGCATCTGTTGTTTTTGGAATATTTTCTGATCGCGTTGGCAGGGTGAAAATGCTTCTATTTACAACATTGATTGGCTCTCTTGCCATGTTTTTGATACCAGAATTTGAAAAATTTACATACTTCTTAATATTTGGATCAATGATAGGGATATCCTACGGAATATTTATGAGTGTCTCAAAAGCCCTGGCCAGCGACATGTCCCCAAGAGAGGAGGCTGGAAAGTTTATGGCATATTATAATATTGCCACCGGAGGGGCATCATCAATTTCACCCCTTATATATGGTTTGATACTTTTTTTCGTCAAATCCTATTCACTTGGATTCAAACTGGTATTTTATACAGCAGGAGTTTTTTTTATCATAGGATTTTTACTATTTTTATATGTTAAAATTAGTGACCAATAATTATCTTTTTAAGGTTTTTTGCCGGTTATAATAATCCACTTTTTTAGAAATGTGTTATTTTCCCATTTTATATAGTCTCTAAATGGACCAGAATTTATTATATAATTATAGCTATCCAGGCCCTCAATTGAGTTTTCCCTAACTGGATATATCCACTGTGCAAACGATATTCTTCTTTCATATATATGGTACTTAATATCATAAAAACCTGCATCCTTTAATAATTTAATCCAGCCCTCTGGAGATTCAGCAGCCATATGGGAATTATCCCGGATATTTTCAAGCCGGTTTAAATAATTAATATAATTTTGGTCACAGGTCATATCATCTATGCCTATCATGCCACCGGATTTAAGTGTTCTATATGACTCATCTATAAATTTTGCCTTGTCCAGAAAATGATGTGGTGCCCTCCTTGATGTTATAATATCAAAATTAGAGTCATCAAATGGCATTGATTCAGCGCTTCCCCTTATTGGTATAATATTCTGCACACCGTACTTATCAGCAAGTTTGGACGTTTCCTTAAGCATGTTTTCTGCAATATCCATGGCATATACTATATCAATTTTACGTGCAAGCCTTAAGCCGGTAAAACCTGTTCCGGTTCCAACATCGAGTCCTTTCATATTTGAATTTAAATTTAAGCTTTCAATTAAAATATCAAGGTCACTATCCTCAGCATGGGACCTGCTCTGAGAGTATTTCTCGGCATTGGCATTGAAAAATTTCTTCGCCCTACCATATCCCTCCATGACTATAGTTATCATAATTAACTATATAAAACCAATCTGGTAGGTATTTTTCCGCTGCATAGATTTATTTATATGTGTATATTATAATATAAATATGTATAACGATTATTTGGAAATACTTAATGAACTAAAGAATAATAACAAAAACTATGCTATTGCAACAGTAATAAGTTCAACAGGTTCATCCATAGCAAAACCCGGATTCAGGCTGATAGTTTCTGAAAACAGGATTATTGCGGGCACGCTTGGGAGCAGAAAAATGGATTCCTATGTTCTTGATGCCTGCAATGAAAGCATAAATAAAAATATGACAAAAAATATTTCAATTGGGCTTGATAAGAATAATAAAATTTATGATTATAACATGGATACAACCTGCGGTGGTGTAATAAATATATTCATAGAACCATTTTATAACAGCCAGAGAATTATAATATTAACAGAATCGGATGATGATGAGATTTATTTAAACATAAAAAAGATTGCAGGTATAATTAAAATAAATTTATTGAAAATAAATACTGAAAATGAAAAGCTGGAGGAAAAACTTAATGATATTGATTTAAAAAATTCTTATTTCATACTGCTCACTAAGAACGAAAAGGAAATAGAATATCTTTCATACATACTTAAAAGGGAACACAAATATATTGGGCTAGTGGCAAGCAAAAACAGGTTTAATAACGACTTAAAAAAATTAAAACAGAATTTTAATGATGATAAATTAAATGAAATAGACTGCCCTGCCGGAATAATGATTAATGCAATAACCCCCGAGGAAATAGCCGTTAGCCTGATATCTAAAATAATATTATTAAAGAATTCTGTATAATTATAAAATTTTTATATATTTATTAACTTGATGAAATTAAATATATATACAACTAT
>NZ_LKBH01000124.1:0-2785 GCF_001402935.1 Acidiplasma cupricumulans
CTACAGTGCAATTTTATACAGATTTATATTTATATAATAACGCATTTAACTAGGTTATGATACCAAAAACAATGTCCACACAGCATCCAGATAATGCAAGGATGCCGGAATGGTCTCATGATAAAGCCATTATAAAAAATGAGGATGAGATCGAGGAAGCATACATAGCATATAAGAAGATGGGAATTCAGGAGGTTATGTGGGATGCTGAGGGAAAGGATGTTGACACACATGTTGTGAGAAAAATTATTTCCAAGGACAACAAATTTTTTAGTGAGAACATTCTTGGAAGGGATATATTTTTAACATACAGGGTTCCAAACCCAAGAATAGAGGGAATAGAAAGGAAAATATTAACTGAAACATTATCAAGCATACCGCTTAATTATGATGTTGGCAACAGGGTTTATATGAATAAGACACCACCAATTTTTGAGGTAATAATACCCTTTACAACTGATTATACCGATCTTTTGGGTGTTTTAAAGTACTATGAAAAGGCCATAGTTGGACAGCAGGATATTAAGCTTTATGACGATGTATATGCAAGGGATGTTACAGGTGAGGTTTACCCCAAAAAAATTAATGTAATTCCATTAATAGAGGATATGGACTCAATATTAAATATAGATTCCATAATTAATGGATATTATAGGGCTGCAGGTCCAGATCACATGAGGGTATTTATAGCAAGATCAGATCCGGCAATGAATTATGGAATGCTTCCTGCCACACTTCTGGCAAAATTTGCGGCCATAAGACTCAGGGAATTAAGCAATAAACTCAATATTAACATTTACCCCATGCTTGGTGCAGGGTCATCACCATTCAGGGGTAACCTTGGCCCGGATAACACGGTAAATGCACTGGAGGAGTATGATTCATACTATACATATACAGTACAGTCCGCGTTTAAATTTGATTATGATATAAACACTGTAAAAAAGGCGGTGTCACAAATTAACCTGCATGATCCAGACTACAGGAAACTGCCTGATAATGTTGATTTAAATATTTTTAAATCCATACTTGACAAATATAAAAAAAGATTCCAGAGGGAAATAGAGGCAATTGCAAGGCCCATAAATGATATTACATTATATTTGCCCAAGAGAAGGGCAAGAAAACTGCACATAGGATTGTTTGGTTACTCCAGGAGTACAGGAAAGGCCGTTCTTCCACGTGCAATATCCTTTGTTGCTGCCCTGTACTCAATGGGGATACCCCCGGAAATACTTGGAATAGCATCCCTGAATGAAATGACCGAACCGGAATATGAATTAATACATAAATTGTATTTAAACTTGAATTTTGACCTGAAGATGAGTGCAAGGTATTTTAATTATGATTCACTAAAATTGCTTAAGGAGATATGGAATATCGATGATGAGATAATAAATATGATAAGATCCGATATGAGATATGTTGAAAATAATATTGGTGTCCCAACAGATAATTCATATGGAATCAGAAAACATCTAATGTACTCATCCCTTACAATGCTGGCATTTAAGGATGGTAAATTTGATGAAATGCGCGATTACATATATGAGATGGGTTTAATAAGAAAATTTTTGGGATGAGAAGAAATGATCAGATTGCCAAAAATAGCTGTTGGTGGAATTATAATAAAAAACAATCAGGTACTGCTTGGGAAACGCAGGGATGAGCCCAATAAAAATAAATGGGCCATACCAGGTGGAAAGGTAAATTTAAATGAAACACTTGAGGAGGCACTTAAAAGGGAAATGCACGAGGAAACCGGGTTGATAATAAAAACTGGAAAACTCATGGCCGTGGCAGAATTCATTAATACAAATTTTCATTATGTAATACTTGATTATGAGTGCATCATAATGGGTGGAAATTTAAAGGCCGGTTCAGATTCATTGGAGATAAAATTCTTCGATATAAACAGTTTAAATGGCAATGAAATAAACGAAACAACAATAGAATTTTTTAATAAAATCAAAACATGCAAGCTGCCGGTTTCAATTGTTCACAGGGAAATATAAAAAATAAAAATTGTGTGACAGAATTAATATATTAAATTAAAATATAATATTTAAAGTTTTCTAATTTAGAAGGCATTTTTTGTCTTTTCAAGTGTTTTAGCTATGCCCTCTTCCTGCTCTGCAAAAGCACAAAGCATTTTTTCTATGTCCTCATGCCCCTCGGCCTTTGCAGCCATTGCAACGTTTGTGTATTCTGATACGTGCTGTTCAGATTCCTCCTTTGCCATATCTGTTATTACCTTTTCCATGCCAGCCCTGTTAAGTGCCTCTGCTATTCCTTTTTCCTGCTCAGAAAATGCGCATAGCATGGATTCAACATCATTATATCCCTCGGCCTTTGCAGCCATTGCAACGTTTGTGTATTCTGATACGTGCTGTTCAGATTCCTCCTTTGCCATATCCTGTACCATCTTGTCAAGCCCATTGTATTTAACTAATGTTGCAAATATGGCCTTTGCGTGTCCAAGCTCCACATTTGCCTTTTCCCTTAATTCTCTAGCCACATCTGCTTTTCCCATTTTCTCGAAATATTCTGCAGACAGCATTAACCTCATATGGTCCTCTGCATTGGCTGTCAATAATTCCTTTAATCCCATTTCTGTTTTTTCTCCAAGTGCTGACATTACTATCGTATAATATTAAGGAATGCTGCTATATAATTTTTTCCTTCATAATTATGAATTATTAATATTTTTATCATAATTTATATTTAATTCGTCACTATGATTTAATTTATTTAAATATAAAAACGAATAATTTGAGGACCTGGG